>DASYOA010000342.1:0-5243 GCA_036008265.1 Opitutaceae bacterium | reverse complement strand
CGTGGCGGGCAGCGGTGCCAGCGCGCACCCCGTCTATTGAGCACACCATGATTCCTCCGCAAGATTCCCCCGCCCCCGCTACCACCGCCGAGGAAAAACGCCTCGCCGAAGACCGCGACCGCACGAAAAACTGGAAGCGCTGGGGCTCTTATCTGGCCGAGCGCCAGTGGGCCACCGTGCGCGAGGATTATTCCGCGAATGGCACCTGCTGGGACTATTTTCCGCACGACCATGCGCGCAGCCGGGCTTATCGCTGGGGCGAGGATGGACTGCTCGGCATCACCGACCGCGAGTGCCGCCTGTGCTTCTCGGTCGCGCTGTGGAACGGCCGCGACCCGATCCTGAAGGAGCGCCTGTTCGGGCTGACCGGCCCCGAGGGCAACCACGGCGAGGACGTGAAGGAGCTTTATTATTATCTCGATGCCACGCCCACGCACTCGTGGATGTGCGCGCTTTATAAATATCCGCAGGCGGAGTTTCCGTATGCGCGGCTGGTGGAGGAAAACCGCCACCGCGGCCTGAAAGCCGGCGAGTTTGAAGTGCTCGACACGGGCGTCTTCGACGACAACCGCTACTTCGACGTGTCCGTCGACTACGCGAAGGTCGATCCGGACCACATGCTCATCCGCCTCACCGTGGCCAATCGCGGGCCGGCGGCCGCGGTGTTGCACCTGCTGCCGACGCTTTGGTTCCGCAACATGTGGACGTTTGGCTGCACGCGCGAGGGCGTTAAACAGAAACCGCAGCTGCGCCTCGCGAGCGACGATACGCTTTCCGCCGAACATGAGACGCTCGGCCGCTATGCGCTGCAGTTCGCCCCATCCTCCGGCGGCATCCGCCCCACGCCGCTTTTCACCGAGAACGAGACCAATAACCAGCGCCTTTTCAATTCACCCAACGCCTCGCCGTATGTGAAGGACGCGTTCCATCGTCATGTCGTCAAGGGCGAAACGGCCGCGGTGAATCCCGACCGCACCGGGACCAAGGCGGCGCTGCATTACGTTTTGGAAATTCCCGCCGGCGGCGAGCAGACGGTGGAGTTGCAGTTATACGCCCCCGAAAAAAACACGCCCGTGGCCTTCGGCGGGAAATTTGCCGGCGAGATGACGCGGGCCCGCGGCGAGGCGGATGAATTTTACCGCGCGATCATCCCCGCCACCACCACGGCCGACGAACGCAACGTCATCCGCCAGGGCTATGCCGGGCTGCTCTGGTCGAAACAGTTTTATTATTATGTCGTCGATCAGTGGCTCGATGGCGATCCCGCCACCGTGCCGCCGCCGGAAAACCGCAAGCAGGGTCGCAATCGCGACTGGCGCCACCTTTACAGCCGCGACATCATCTCGATGCCCGACAAGTGGGAGTATCCGTGGTTTGCCTCGTGGGACCACGCCTTCCACATGCTCGTGATGGCGCGCGTCGACCCGGATTTTGCCAAGCAGCAGCTCGTGCTCTTCCTGCGCGAATGGTACATGCACCCCAACGGGCAGCTCCCGTCGTATGAATTCGCTTTCGGCGACGTGAATCCGCCCGTGCACGCATGGGCCTGCTGGCGCGTTTACAAGATCACCGCGGCGCGTGGCCACCGCGACCGGGATTTTCTCGAGAGCGTTTTCCAAAAGCAGCTCCTTAACTTCACCTGGTGGGTCAACCGCAAGGACGCCGACGGGGAAAACCTTTTCGCCGGCGGTTTCCTCGGGCTCGACAACATCGGCGTGTTCGACCGGGGCCAGCCCATCCCCGGCGGCGGCCAGCTTCGCCAGGCCGACGGCACGGCCTGGATGGCGTTTTATGCGGCGACGATGCTCTCGATGGCGCTGGAGCTCGCCTACCACGACGACCACGTCCACGTCGCCTACGAGGACATGGCGTCGAAGTTTTTCGAGCACTTCGTGCAGATCGTCGATGCCATGAACACCGCCGGCGGCACCGGCCTGTGGGACGAGCTGGACGGATTTTATTACGACCAGATCGACTTTGGCGCCTACACGATGCCGCTCAAAACGCGCTCGGTGGTCGGCTTGCTGCCGCTCATCGCCGTCGAGGTGCTCGATCGCGACCTCATCGACCGCCTGCCCGGCTTCAAGAAGCGCTACGAATGGTTCCAGCGCCACCGGCCCGATCTCTCGCACCACATCACCTATTGCGCCGAGGATTGCGATCTCGGCCACCGCAAAATCCTGCTCGCCCTGCCCTCGCGCGAACGCCTGGTGCGCGTGCTGCGCTACCTGCTCGATGAAACGGAGTTTCTTTCGGCCTACGGCATCCGCAGCGTCTCGAAATGCCACGAGCGGGCGCCGTTTGTTTTCCGCGCCGATGGCCAGGAGCTGCGGCTTGATTACTCGCCCGCCGAAGCCACCTCCCCTCTCTTCGGCGGCAATTCCAACTGGCGCGGCCCGATCTGGTTTCCCATCAATTATCTTTTGGGCGAAGCCCTCGAACGCTATCATATGTACTACGGCGACTCGCTGCTCATCGAAATGCCCGTCGGTTCCGGCCACATGCTCAACCTGTGCGCCGTTGCCCAGGAAATCGCCCGCCGCCTCGGGTCCATCTTCCTCGGCGACGCCAATGGCCGGCGCCCCGTGCACAGCGATTGCAAGCGGTACGCCGACGACCCGCATTTCCGCGACCTCGTGCTCTTCTACGAATATTTCCACGGCGACAACGGCCGCGGGGTCGGCGCCAGCCACCAAACCGGCTGGAGCGCCCTCGCCATCCGCCACCTTGAAGACCTCGCCCGATTGCGGCAAAAGTGATGCACAAAAAAGTCCGATAAAACAAGGTAGGGCGCGAACACCGAGACTGCGCACTCGTTGCCATCGGGCGCGCCGAACCCTTCCAAACTATTTTTACATCCTCCTTCGCCAAGGCTACGGATGACACGGCCAAGCAGCCCTGCTTTTGCCGCGCCATGCGTAGCCTGTGAAAGCCAAAGCAACTGTATTATGCGAAGCATGGCCTTTGATGGTAAAATTTCCGCGACTCTTCGCGATCTTCTGTTCAAAATAATACCCTACCCCGATGAAACGTTTGCTTACCCTTACCCTCGTTGCCGCCCTGGTCGCCGGTCCCCTGTGGGCGGCGAAAAAACAGCCCAATGTCGACCTCGAAAGCGAAATGCCGGCCGATGCCCACCGCCTGAAAATCGGCGATGCGGCGCCGGATTTTTCCCTGCTGGGCGTGGATGGGAAAACCTACACGCTGGCCGACTTCAAGGACGCGCCGCTGCTCATGGTCGCGTTTCTTTCCAACCACTGCCCCTACTCGCACGCGGCGGAGACCCGGTTGCTGCCGTTGTACGCCGAAATGAAGGACAAGGGCCTGGCGCTCGTGGCGATCAACCCGGACAGCCCCGCAGGCATCGCCATATCCGAATTGGGCTACAGCAAATACAATGACACCTACGACGAAATGAAACTCTACGCGAAGGACCGCGGTTTCACTTTCCCTTACCTGAACGACGGCGACACCCAAAAAACCGCGAAAGCCTACGGCTGCCTCTGCACCCCGCATATCTTCATCTTCGATCACAACCGGAAGCTGGTCTATGCGGGGCGCCTGGATGACTCGCCTTATGCCGACCCTTCAACGGTAACTGCCTTTGACGCCCGCGATGCCATCGTCGCCCTGCTCGCCGGGAACCCCGTGCCGGTGCCCATGACCAAGCCGTTCGGCTGCTCGACCAAGTGGGCGACAAAAAAAGCCGCCATCGCCAAAGCGAACGCGAAGTGGGAAAGCACGCCTGTGACCCTGGAGCCGATCGACGAAGCCGGCGTGGCCGCCCTGGTCAAAAACAACACGAGCCAACTCCGCCTGATCAATGTCTGGGCCACGTGGTGCGTGCCCTGTGTCGAAGAGTTTCCCAATTTGGTTTCGCTCATCATTCAGCTCCAGAATCGGAATTTTGAACTGATCTCGATCAGCCTTGATGATGAACCGGGCCAGGCAAAAGCGCTGCAATTCCTCCAAAAGCAGCACGCCGCCCTGCCCAACCGGCTGAAACCGGTCCTGGAAACTGAAGGGCGCTCGACCGACAACTATCGCTTCACCGGCAAGATCGATTCACTGCAAACAACCCTCGATCCCGAGTGGCCCGGGCCGGTTCCGTACACCCTCATCGTGGCCCCCGGCGGCAAAATTATTTATCGTCACTCCGGCCCGATCGACCTGGCGGAAGTGCGGGCCAGGCTGATCGAGCAACTCGGGCCCTACTACAACCCGGCGACGAATAATTGAGGCGGAGGCTTGGGCACGGCCAAGGTGGAGCGACTTGACCTCAAGGCGCTTTATCTTTTGCCGCTGTGTTGTCGCAGGGCGCCTTGTGGTCAAGTCGCCCCACCATGTGCGGCCGCGCTCGGAGCCTTCATTGCACCCATCCGCCCGTCGCCTGCAGCGGCGCGAGTTCGCCGCGGCGCGTGACCCACACGGCCAGGGCGCGGCGCGCAGCCTCGTTGGTTTCCGGCTGGGATAGCGTCAGCTCTGCCGTCGCGGCTGCGCCATCCAACTGCATCGGCGCATCGACGAGCGAGAGCGCAACAAATTCATGCTCCAGCATCACCCCTTCGTTCTCGCCCGCCGTCACGTTTGAGGACAGGCCACCACCGAGCAGGGCCACATGCACATCGTAGCTGCCCGGAGATTTTTCCGAGTGCAAAAATTTCACGCGGCAACGGCCGCCGGCCGGATCGTAGCTCACAACAAGCAAGCCGGCGATTTTGTCCGATGCTCCGGGCGCGGACGACGGATGCCACTCCGAGCCGTCGCGCACAAAGCACGGCGTGTAAACCGAACCTCCGCCCCATGAATCGGCGAGCGCATATTGGCGCTGCGTGAACTGGCGCGAGGCGAAACGGTCGCGCCAGCCGAGATTATCCCAATAGTTGACGTGAAACGCCACCGGCACGAAGTCCCGCCACAGGCCGGGTGCGTCGCGCAGACCGGCGAGCCAGCGTTCCGCCGGTGGACAACTGCTGCAGCCTTCGCTGGTATAGAGCTCGACCAACGCCGTCTGCCGCGCGCCGCTGGCAAAACGCAGTGGTTCGACTGGGCTCACCGCCGGAGGTTCGGCCCGCGCGACCGTCGCGGCCATGAGCAAAAGCCATAAAAGTCTCATGCAAGCCTGAGGCCGGCCGCGCCGGGTTTATTCCGCGGGGAGGGAATCCGGTCGTGGATCTGTTTGCTTGTGGGAGGGGCTTTATGCCCCGACGAGAGTTCTTGTCTCACTGAAGTCGGGGCATAAA
>DASYOA010000341.1:0-6531 GCA_036008265.1 Opitutaceae bacterium | reverse complement strand
CAACCTGGCTGTGGTCCGACGGACGGCTCGAAAAAATTTCCTCACCGCGCCGGCCGCGCCGCCATGACCTCTGCCTGTTCAAAATCACCAGTGGCAGCACCGGCACACCGCGCGCGCTGCCCTTCACCCACGCGCAGATCCTCGCCGACGGCCGCCAGGTCTGCCGCACCATGGGCATCGGCCCCGGCGATCTCAACCTTGCCATCATTCCCCTCGGCCACAGCTACGGTCTCGGCAACCTGGTCGTGCCGCTGCTGGCGCAGGGCACGCCGCTCGTCTGTGCGTCCGCGCCGATGCCGCACGCGCTCGCGGCCGATTGCGCGCGCTGGCGGCCCACGGTTTTTCCCGCCGTGCCGGCGTTGCTGCGCGCGCTGGCCGCGTGCGACATCGCCATCGATGCGCTGCAGAGCCTGCGGTTGGTGATCTCCGCCGGGGCGCCGCTGCCGGCGGAAACCGCCCAGGCTTTTTTTGCCAAGACCGGCCGCAGCCCGCAGGCTTTCTACGGCACGAGCGAAACCGGCGGCATCACCTTCGACCGCGACGGCGAGGCAACGCGCGCAGGCCGCAGCGTGGGCACCCCTCTGGCCGGGGTGCGGCTGCGCTTTGGCCGCGGGCGCCGTTTTGTCGTCGTCAGCGCGGCCGTGGGAGGCCGTGGGAAATTTTCCCCGGCCGACCACGCGGAGCTCAACGCGCCCGGCGAACTCGTGCTGCTCGGCCGGGCCGGCCGCATGGTGAAGATCGCCGGTCGCCGGCTCGATCTCACCGAGCTCGAAACGACGCTGCGGCGCGTCCCGGGCGTGCGCGATGCCCTGGCTGCGCCGCATCCGGCGCGTCCCGACGAGCTCGCCGCCGCGCTGGCCACGGACTTGTCCGCCAACGCCGTGCGCGGCGCGCTGCGCGAGCGGCTGGCCGCGTGGAAAATTCCGCGCCGCCTCATCGTGCTGCCGGCCTTTCCGCTCACGGCGCGGGGCAAGACGGACACCCGCGCGCTGCAAAAACTCCTCCATCGGAAAAACGAAATTTAACCGCGAATAGACGCAAATGAACGCGAATAGCAAAAGGCGTTTTTAACCACTGATGAACACTTATTAGCACTGATATCAATTCATGCTTGTGCGTGCCCGAATTTGATCTGCCTTTGATGGAAAAACTTCAACCGCGTTTCACAAAGAGTCTTTATCAGTGCCTATCAGTGTACATCAGTGGTTAAAATCCTACCTGCCTTGAAGGCCTTCGGTCCGAATTCGCGTCTATTCGCGGCTGTCAAAAATCCTCTCATCCGACAAGCGCTGCCTCGATCTCGAGGTTGAGCGCGGCGCGGCAGATGTCGGCGCGCAGATAGGTCACCCGGTCGCCCGGTTGCAGCAGGGCCGCTTCCAGCGCGGTCCGCACCGCGGCCAGATCCCCGGCCCGGCGGAGGTAGATTTTGAAATGGCGGGCGAGATTTTTTCCCGCACCGAAGGCGTCGCCGAGACCGATGGCCTGTGAAATGAGGCGCAGGTTGTCGAGGGTGCAGGCGAGCTGCTCGTCCCATGCGCCAGGCGCGACCGTGGCGTGGCCCTTGACGGCCGACGTGCCCGAGATGAAGGCGTAGCGGCGGCCATCTTCCTCGACGACGGTCGCGCGGGCGAAGCTGGGCGGACGCGGGCCATGCTCCCGCGGATACTCGTAGGCCGGGGTTTGTTCGGGATTCTCAATGTGCCGCGGCAAGGCCGATCCGGCGGCGAAAATCACCGCGAGGTGATGGTCATCCCCGCCCACCGCCGAGGCGGCCGGCAGCGCCCGCTTGAACTCCGGGCCGTGCGCTTCCTCAAAGGCCAGCGAACGGCCACGGCAGAAGGCCTGGTAGTTTTCGAGGCCGGCCACGTGTGCGTTGATGCCCGGGACGTAGTTCCAGATTCGATACAGGTGCCGCCCGCGCGAGAGGGCGATCAGTCGCTGGTAAAGCGACTGCGTCTGCGCGACGAGGTCAGGCCGGGCGGGCTCGAGCGCACAACCCAGGAGCAGCCCGCCGCGTTGGAAAAGCCTGAAACCCTCCTTCTCACCGGCCGGGTGAACCTCATCGAAAATTTTCTCGCTGGCCTCACCGGCGAGCAACGGGATCGACAGGCGCAGGCCGGGGCGCACGGATTCGTGCACCACGCCGGCAGAGACGGCGCCAAATTCGATCGCCAGTGATGAGGCGGCAAGCGGCACGGCGCGGGGCATTTTATTGGCTCGATTTGCCGGGCGGACGCTTGGAAAGATTCTCCATAAAATCCTGCCGAAGATTTTCCACCCAATTATCAGGCACCTCTTTGTCCTTCCGCGCCCCCGAGCTGTCGAGCTCGTAGGAGTCGGAATAAAGCCTCACCGATTTTGCATCAAAGACCGCCGTAAAATTGGCCTCGTGGCTATGATGAATGAGGCTAAAGACGAGATGGTCTGGCTTGTCTCCCTTGATCGTGTATTCGCGACCGATCGCGGTGGCTTTCACGACATCATGCACATCCGACGCGCTCAGGCCGTCCGGAACATTGACGGTCAAAACCGGGTCGCCAACGAGATCCGGAACGGCTTCCTTGTCGAGATCGGCGATGAGATCCTGGTGCAAAAAATTCACCCATAATTTAGGCACCGCCTTTTCCGTGCGCGCTCCGTTGCCGTCGATTTCGTAGGAGTCGGAATAGAGTTTCACGGTTTTTGGGTCGAAGACCACGGTGAAGTTGGCCTCGTATTTACGATGGGTCAGGGTCAGGACAAGGTCATCCGGCTTGTCTTCCTTGATCGTATATTCGCGCCCGACCGCGGCGGCTTTCACCGCATCGTGCACACCCGCCAAGCCCAGCCCGCCCGGAACATCGATGGTGAAGATCAGATCGCCGACGACATCCACCGCACGGAGTGAAGGGACCAAAGCCAGGGCGGCGAGACCCGCAAGCGAAAGCACGTGGCGGAAGTTCATGCAGCGAAAAAGCGCCCCGGCAGGACCTGCGGCAAGCCCAATCTCCGCCGGAGAGGCTTGCGGCAGGCTAAGTTTTGGCCAGCGTGCACGCGATATGACCTCGTTGAAGCTGCTGCGATCGCGCCGGTTCCTCCCGCTGTTCACGGTGCAATTCCTGGGTGCGTTCAACGACAATGTCTTCAAAAATGCGTTCATCCTGCTGGCGACATTCAAGCTCGCGGAGAAAATGGGCTGGAACGCGGACCTGGCCACGACGGTGATCACCGGGCTGTTCATTTTTCCCTACCTGCTTTTTTCGGCCTTCGCCGGCCAGCTGGCGGACAAACTGGACAAGGCGCGGCTGATCCGGCTGACAAAATTGTGGGAGGTGATCATCATGGCGGCGGCCGGCGCGGGCTTTGCGTGGGAGCAGCCGTGGGTGTTGTTCGCCGTGATTTTCGCGGCCGGCGTACAGGCGACATTCTTCGGGCCACTCAAATACGGCATCCTGCCGGACCATTTGCGAGAGGAGGAATTGATGAGCGGCACAGGCGTGATTGAGATGGCCACCTTCGTGGCGATTTTGCTCGGAACGTTGCTCAGCCTTCTTTTCGTGGCAAAGGTGAACGGCGTGACAGGAGTGAGCGCGACCTTGCCGTGGGTGCTGATCGGCATCGCGGGCGCAGGCTGGGTGGTAAGTTTTTTCGTGCTGCCGGCGCCACCGTCGGCTGCGGCGTTCAAGATCGATTGGAATATTTTCCGCGAGACCTGGCGGCTGATCAGCTACGCGCGCACCCAGCGCGGGGTCTTCCGGGCGATCCTGGGCATCTCCTGGTTCTGGGCGGTGGGCGTGATCTGGCTCAATCTTCTGCCGCCGTATGTCAAAGACGTGCTGCATTCGGACGATCCCCACCATGCATCCGTGATTCTGACGCTGTTCGCGGTGGGCATCGGCCTCGGCTCGGTGCTGTGCAACGTCCTGTTGCGTGGCGCCATCACCGCGCGTTACGCGCCGGCGGCCGGGTTGGGGCTATCACTTTTCACCTTCGATTTTTGGTGGGCGAGCAGCCGCATCGGCCCGGGCGTAATTGCGCTGACTTCGCCGCTTGGGTTGCGGATCTGCGCAGACCTGGCCGGACTGGCGGTGTGCGGCGGGCTTTTCAGCGTGCCGCTCTATGCCATCATGACAGCGTGGTCGGAGCCGGCGCACCGCGCCCGCAATATCGCGGCGAACAATATCATGAACGCGCTTTTCATGGTGGCGGCATCGGTTGGGGCCGGCGTGTTGATTAAACTTAAATTCAGCGGCCTGCAGGTTCTCGGCGTGATGGGCGGGCTGAACGTGCTGGTGTCCGTTTATATCGTGACGCTCGTGCCTGAATCCCGGCTGTACCGGTTTTTCGCCGGATGGCGGCCGCGGTAAAATCAAACAGGGCAAATGCATGCGCCTTGCGAATCTATTTCCCGCGCGCCGGCGTTTTCGTGTTAATCTAGTGCGCAGCAGCAAAGCTTGAAGACAGGCCTGCCGTCCAGTAAGGTAATTGATTGCTCGTTGTTGTGTCCAACATGCCCTCATACCCCACCAAGGTCGCCATCCTTCCACCGGTTTCCGTGCCGAAGCGCACCCTCTGGCAGCGTCGCATCGCCGACCCGGTCGTGGCCCAGCTCACGCAAGGCATCACGCCGGAAAAACTCGCCATGACGATTGCCGTGGGCTGCGCCTGCGGGCTTTTTCCCATCTTCGGCACGACCACGCTGCTCTGTTTTCTCGTCGCCATCGTCTTGCGCCTCAATCAACCCATCATCCAGCTGCTCAACCAGGCGCTCTGGCCTTTGCACGTGCCAATGATTTTCTGGCTGGTGCAACTGGGCGATTTTATTTTTGGCGTTCCGCACCAGCGGTTTTCCGTCCATGAAATGCACCTGTTGTGGCGAAATGAGGGCTGGGCTAGGTTCTTCGATAAGTTTGGCACCATCGCCCTGCATGCCACGGCCGCCTGGTTGCTGCTCGCGCCACTTTTCATCGTGCTTTGTTACTATTCGCTGCTGCCGGTCATGCACGCCATCGACCGGATTCACCGCGAGCAAAAAGCCAAGAAAGCCGCCGGCCCGTAAGCGGCGCCAGCCCGGCCAGGCGTCTTTGTGTCGCGGTTCATTGGACTGACGGTTAATGGTGGGTTTTACGATGAAGTTGCGCCGCCAGCTCACCCTCCTGTTGTTCGCCTGGCCGCTGGCCCTGGCGGCCGGCACCGCCGATCCGCTCGTGTCACAGGCCCTCGCCGCCGAAGCGCACTTCGACGCGAGAACCGCGCTGGGCTTTTTCCTCAAGGCCGACGCGGCGCGGCCCAACGATCCCTTCATCCTTGAAAAAATTTCCAAACAATACTCCGACTCCATCAGCGACGCAGCCAACCCCGACGAAAAAAAGCGCCGGGCGGAAAAGGCCGTCGCCTATGCCCAACGCGCGGTCGCATTGGAGCCTAAAAGCGCCGTCAATCTCACCGCTCTCGCCGTCAGCTACGGGAAGCTCGGCTTCTACAGCAGCCTACGCACCGAGATCGCCTACTCGCGCCTGGTCGAGGACTACGCCGGGCGCGCCCTGGCGCTCGACCCGAATTACGACTGGGCCTATCATGTGCTCGGCCGCTGGAACTATGAAATCGCCAGCATTGGCGCGACCGAACGGTTTTTTGCGAAACTGGCCTATGGCGGCCTGCCGCCCGCCTCGACGGCCGAGGCGGTGCGCCTGTTGCGCCGCGCGGTCGTGCTCGCGCCGCAAATTCCGGCGCATCATGTCGAACTCGGCTTCGCCTTTCTCGCGGACCGGCAGCCCGGCCTCGCCCGCGCCGAATTCGAGGAGGCCATCCGGCTGCCTTTGCACGAAAAATATGACATCGAGGAAAAAGCCCGCGCGCAAACCGCGCTGGAAAAATTGCGGTAGCTTTTAGCTTCTCAGAACTCGCCGGTCTTTTCCGGGTCATAGCGCCGCGCACCGCTGGATTTTTCGTTGTGCTGTGGCCACCGCCAAGCCCTAATGTAACGCCTGTGTATCAACAAAGTCACTTTCACGCGACAGAACAGATTTGCCTTTGCCAAAATCCCTGTAAATTAGGCAACTTTTACAAACTTTCATGGCTACGCTGACCGATCTTATTCCCGCCTTGTCGCTGTTCACGCAGCTCGGACGGCTGGCGCCGACCCAGCCGTTGCGCACGCTTATCCGCACGACAGGCAACAAGCTGCGCCCGCCGCAGCTGCGGTCGTTTGCGCCAACCGTGCGGCGCGCCCAGGACGCCTTGCGGCAAAACGGGCAGATCGGCGAGCACCAGCGGGCCACCATCCGGTGGGAGCGCAGCCGCGGGCACCGGCCAACCATCGTACTGGGCGGCTTCGTGCCTGATGCAACCGAGCAGGTTTTCTTGTTGCGGGGGTTTTTGCTGAAATCGGGCAGCCTCTATTATTTCAATTATCCGCCGCACGGCTTCTCCAACGAGATGCTGTTTGCCCAGCTCGACGACTTGGTCGAGGAACTCGCCGAACTGCACGGGCAGAAACCGGTGATTTTTGCGGTGAGCTTTGGCGGCGGCCTGCTCATGGAATGGCTGAAA
>DASYOA010000340.1:0-7566 GCA_036008265.1 Opitutaceae bacterium | reverse complement strand
CGCGAATCTCATGAGCTACCAACAATGCCCCGCCTACTGCACGGTGCGCAGCTGCACGCTGTCGATGAGGCGATCCTGCGCGAGGATGTCGGTGGCGATGATGATCTTGTCACCGCGCTTGATGCGGCCCGAGCGGGTGAGCAGCGAGATGGCGCTTTCGATGGTGTCGTTCGGCTCGGACGCAAACTGCATGAGGAAGGGCTCGACGGCGCGCAGCAGGTGGAGCTGGCGGAAGGTCTCGATCGTCGGCGCGAAGGCCAGGATGGGCGCGTGCAGGGGCCGCAGCGAGGCGAGGCCCCGGGCCATGAAACCCTGGCGGGTGAAAGTGAGCAGCACACTGCCGGGGATCTCGTTGGCCATGACCACCGCCGAGTGCAGGACTTTCAATTTGTCCGAAACAGACTTGGCCAGCTCGACCGACTTGCCGGTCTCGGCCTCGTCGGCCTCGACTCGGCGGGAGATCTTGTCGAGGATCTGGATGCATTCGAGCGGGTAGAGGCCGACGGTGGTTTCGCCAGAGAGCATGACGCAGTCGGAGCGCTCGAAGACGGCGTTGGCCACGTCGGTGATTTCGGCGCGCGTGGGCATGGGCTGCCCGATCATCGACTCGAGCATGTGGGTGGCGATGATGACCGACCGGCCGTGAGTGAGGCAGGCCTGCACGGCGCGGCGCTGGATGATGGGCAGCTCTTCATAAGGCACCTCGATGCCGAGGTCGCCGCGCGCGACCATGAGCGCGTCGCAGGCCTGCACGATCTCATCGAGGTGAGCGATGGCGGACTGGTCCTCGATCTTGGCAATGATTTTGACGCGCGACTTTTGCGCGCGCAAAAAGTCGCGCAGATTTTCGATGTCAACCGCCGTGCGCACAAACGAAAGAGCGATGAAGTCGATGCCTTCCGCCAGGCCGACGAGTGTGTCGGCGTGGTCTTTTTCCGTGAACGAAGGCAGATTGACCTTGATCCCGGGCAGATTGATGTGGCGGCGCGATTTGAGTTCGCCGGCGGTGAGAACCTTGCAGCGGATGCGGGCGGCATCTTTCTCCAGCACTTCGAGGCGGATGAGGCCGTTGTCCACCAGCACGGTGTCGCCGATTTTGATATCGTTGACGAGGTCGCGGTAGTTGACGTCCACCGAGCGGATTTCCTCGGTGTGTTCGCCGCCGACGCTGGGCCTGACGGTGAAATCAAAAATCTCGCCTGGTTTCAATTCGATGGGCGCAGCCAGGTCGCCGGTGCGAATCTCCGGGCCTTTGATGTCCATCATGATGGCGATATCGCGGCCGACCCGCTGGCCGACGGCACGGATCCGGCGGATCATGGTGCGCGTCCACTCGTGGCTGCCGTGGGCCATGTTGAGGCGGGCGACGTCGGCGCCGGCGCGGATGATTTTTTCGAGCATTTCCTCGCTCTCGGTGGCGGGACCGAGGGTGAAGATGATTTTTGTGCGGCGGGAAACGCCGGAAGACGCGGGTAAAGTCATGGTGGTGGTGGCGGGAACGGCGGGTTTCAGGCCTGATTTAATAATAATTAAATAGCAGACAGGAGAAGTTTCAGCCGCCTGTCAGGAGAAATCGTCAAACGGCGTGCCGTCGCCGGGGGCGACGACGGAGAGGGTGCAGCCGAGCATGGCGCGCACCGTGGCGAAAGTTTTTTCGATGGCGGCGGTGCTGTTGCAGTCGCGCGAGAGGTGCGCGAGGTAGATGCGGCGCCAGCGCGGGCTGGCCACGGACTCGAGCAGTTCGCGCGCGCGGTCGTTGGAGAGGTGGCCGTGCCGGCCGCTGATGCGCTGCTTGGTGGCCCAGGGACGTTTCTGGTCGGCCTTGAGCAACTCGGGGCAGTAATTGGCCTCGACGACGAGCACGTCGGCTTGCCGGATGCGCTCGTGGATATGCTGCGGCGCGTGGCCGAGGTCCGTGAGCCAGGCGAGCGCGCGGCGCGGCGAGAGCAGGCTGCCTTCTTCACCGTGCGAGAACAGAAAGCCCACCGGTTCGTGGGCATCGTGTGGCACGGCGAAACTTTCGATTTCGAGGTCGCGGAAGCTGAAGCGCGTGCCGGTTTCGAACAGCTGCCACGACGGGCGGTGCTTGAGGCCGGCCTGCGCGGCGCGGGCGGTGGCGGCGTTGGCGAAGATTTTTATGTGGGGAAATTTCGCGAGCCCGCCCAGGCCGGTGGTGTGATCGCCGTGTTCATGGGTGAGGAAGATGGCATCGATGCGGTCGAGCGACTCGTCGTGCGCCGCCAGCAATTCGCCCAGGCGGCGGGCGGAGAAGCCGGCATCCACCAGCACGCGGGTGGCGTCAGTCTGGAGCAACGCGCAATTGCCCGAGCTGCCGCTGCCGAGAATGCAAAATCGCATGGCCATTGCGTCCATTCCAAGGCGCCCGGCGCACGGTGCAATGGTTTTTTGCAGGCCCGAGTTTGTTTTGGGCGGCTTGTCCACGGTGCCTTGGCGAAGTCGGGCCTGTCCTCCGACTTGTCCGCCTTAGCTGCGCGAAGGAGGCGGTCACCTGCCAGTCGTCTGCAAATGGTAAAAATTAAATTTGAAATCCCTCCCGCCCATGAACGGAATCACCGTCCCCCGGATGATTAATAATAGGCTCCAGCCAGTTTATGCCACGCTCGCCTGCGCCGTTTTGATCGCGGTGCTGACGCCTGGTTGCCAAAGCACCGTGAAAAATGCCGCGGCGCCCAACATCTCGTGGCCCAATGCGGGAGAGGTGCGTGAGCACATGAAGGAAGTCTTTCGCGCGGAGCTGGCTGCGGTGCAGGCGGAGTCACAGGAGAAACCCAAGACGGCGAAGCAATGGCCGGATGCGGTTTTTTACATCGGCGTGAGCGCCGCCTGGCAGGCGACGGGCGACGAGGATTACTCCCGGGCGCTGGAGCAATGGGGCCGGAGCGTGAACTGGCAACTGGGGCCACGCCCACGCCACGCGGACGACATGGCCTGTGGGCAGGTTTATCTCGAGCTCTATGCGCGCGAGGGTGGGCCGGAACGCATTGCGACGATTTGTGAACGGGTGCACGCTTTTCTCGCTTCGCCCCAGCCAGGGCATACGGACTGGTCGTGGTGCGATTCGTTCTTCATGGCCCCGCCGGTTTTTGTGAAATTATCCGCCGTGACGGGCGATGCGCATTATCGCGAGGCGATGCATCCGCTTTTCCAGGATGCGATCGCCGCGCTGTGGGATGAGCCGACCCATTTGTTTTATCGCGACGAGCGCTTTAAAAAAACAGCCCCGCTGGTTTTCTGGGCGCGCGGCAATGGCTGGGTCCTGGCCGGCTTGGCGCGCGTGCTGCACGGGTTGCCGGCTAACGACCCGGCGCGTCCTCGCTACGAAGCGCTTTTCAAGACCCTGGCGGCGAGCATCGTCAAGCTGCAGGGTGAGGATGGCGCCTGGCGGGCCGATTTGCTGAACCCTCAGAAGTTTCCGCAGCCCGAGTCGAGCAGCACGGCGCTCTTGGCCTACGGCCTGGCCTGGGGCGTCAACCAAAGGTTGCTGTCGCAGGCCGATTACGCGCCGGCCGTGCTGAAGGCGTGGGCCGCACTCGAACGTATGCAACTGCCCGGTGGCCAGCTTGGCAGCGTGCAGCCGAAAGGCGATCACCCGGTTGAAACGAAGCCCACGGATACCGCGCCCTTCGGGGCCGGGGCGTTTTTATTGCTCGGTTCGGAGCTACTCCCGGAGCCAGTCTTGGTCCTTCAACCGTAGCCACCCACGGGTTGACCGCGCGGGGTTTGTGGTCTTGTTTGGCCGGCTGTGCCGAAGAAACCCATCCGTCGAAAACCCGCCGCGCGCCCAACCATGCGCTCGCTGCCCGGCACTGTCCTGGTGACGCGCCGCGTGCATTTTAACGCCGCGCATCAGTTGTACAATCCGGCCTTTTCACGGGCCTGGAACGAAAAGGCCTTCGGCCTCTGCGCCAACCCGCACTGGCATGGCCACAACTATGTCCTCGAAGTCACGGTGCGCGGCGAGCCGGATCCGGACACCGGCTTTGTCATCAACCTCGTCGACCTGAAGCGCATCCTGCACGAGGCCGTGGCGGATAAGTGCGACCACCGCAACCTCAACGAAGAGGTCGGCTTTCTCCGCGGCATCCTGCCCACGACGGAAAACCTCGTCATCGCCTTCTGGCGCGAGATCAAACCGTTGGTCAAGTCCGGCCGCCTGCATTGCGTGCGGCTTTACGAAACGGAGCGCAATTTCGCCGAATATTTTGGTCCACAGGCCGGTTTAGAGGGTATCGTCCCCGCCCGGCCGCAGCCCACGAAAAACGAATGAAAACGAAAACAAAAATGTACCTCCACCGCACCAGCGGCGGAAACGGGCCGCGCCTCGCGCGCGGATACGACGCCAAGTTCAAGGTCACGCCCGCCTACCGCGCGGCGCTGCCTGACATCATGGATGCCGCCTACGCCACGATCCATGGCGCGCATGTGCCGATCCAGCAGGTCGGGGTCTCCAACTTCCGGCTGCCGCTCCAGTTTCGCACGAAACAGGGCAAGGTCCTCACGCTCGAGGCCAGCGTCACCGGCACCGTCTCGCTGGAAGCCGAGAACAAGGGGATCAACATGAGCCGCATCGTCCGTTCGTTCTACGACCACAAAGACGAGGTCTTTACCGGTGAGTGGATGGGAAAGATCCTTTGCGCCTACCTCCGCAAGGTCGAAAGCAAGGCCGCCCGCCTGAAGATCGATTTTTCCTATCCGATGCTCCAGCGCAGCCTGCGCAGCGGTCTGGAAGGCTACCAATTTTACAAGGTGGCGTTTGAAGGTGTGCTGACGCGCACGGGCGTTTATCGCCGCTTCATCCACTTTGATTTTGTCTATTCGTCGGCCTGCCCCTGTTCGGCGGAGCTGGCCGAGCATGCGCGCGACACCCGCGGCGCCTACGCGATCCCGCACTCGCAGCGGAGCAAGGCGCGCGTGACCATCGAGGAGGTCAAAGGCAAAAAAATCTGGATCGAGGACATCCAGGCGCACTGCCTCAACGCGCTCAAGACCGAGACCCAGGTGATGGTGAAGCGCGAGGACGAGCAGGCCTTCGCCGAGCTCAACGGTGCCTACACCAAGTTCGTCGAGGATGCCGCGCGGCTGCTCTACCGGGAATTCGACGCCGACAAACGGATCAAGGATTTCCAGATCGCGTGCGCGCACCTCGAGTCGCTGCATTCGCACGACGCGGTGAGCGTCATCGCCAAGGGCGTGCCGGGCGGCTTTACGGCGGACTTCATGGAATTCGGACAGCTCGTGTGCTGACATTTGCCACTTTACACAAAGATCGCCAAGATCGCGGAGAATCTTGGTTTTAAACCACTGATGAACACTTATGTTCACTGATAACAATAATTTGGCCGGATAAGCGGCCATAAGTGTTCATCAGTGGTTAAACTGCTTTTGGCTTCGCGGCCTTTGCGGTCTTGGTGTAAAAACTTCCACCATGTCTAGTCCCGTTATCCTCATCACCGGCGCATCGCAGGGCATTGGCGCGGCTATCGCGAGGACCTTTGCGCGCGAGGTCCGCGGCTGCCGGCTGGCGCTGGTGGCGCGCAACGAAAAAAAACTCCGGGCCGTCGCGCGCGCGTGCGAAAAACTTGGCGCTTCGGCCGCGGTTTTCCCCTGCGATGTCGCCGAGGCGGCGGTGGTGGTGGCGATGGCCCGGGCCGTGCGGAAAGAATTCGGCGTCGTGGACGTGCTCATCAACAATGCCGGGCATTTTTTTGGCGCGCCGTTTCTCGAAACACCGGTGGAGAAATTCGACGAAATGTTCGCGGCCAACCTGCGCAGTGCGTTTCTGGTTTCGCGCGCTCTGGCCCCGGCGATGGTGAAACGCGGGCGCGGCGATATTTTTCTCATGGGTTCGGTCGCCAGCTTCAAGGCACTGCCCGGCATGGCCGCCTACGGTGCGGCCAAGCATGGCGTGCTCGGCCTCGCCCGTGTCATGCGCGAGGAATTAAAAAAGCGGGGCGTGCGCGTCACCGCGGTGTTGCCCGGTGCGACGTGGTCGCCTTCGTGGGCCGGCAGGGGCGTCCCAGCTGAACGCCTGATGCCGGCCGAGGACGTGGCGCGCGCCTTCCTCGACATCTATCGGCTCAGCCGCCGCACGGTGGTCGAAGAGATCGTGCTGCGTCCGCAACTGGGCGATCTGTGATGGGTTGAATCGTCTGCCGCCGCGTTTCTAGCGGAAGTTTGCAAGATGACGGGCGCATCAGCCTTGCCGATTGCAAGAGGCAAGTTTTTCAAGGTCAGGTGATTACATCACAACACGCTGCTGGCCAAGATGTTTTATAAAACATTAGCAACTGGCACAAAGACAGCTTATTTCGGTCTGTTCGGCCTGAACCCCGACGTCATTATGAACATTCTCCACGCTCTTGGATTTTTTGTATTCGGTCTTGCGATGGCCATGTTGCCGGAATTGGCGCCGGCGTTTGCGCCGCCCGATGTAGCGTTTGGCAATGTGGCTGAACTTTGGCTCGAATTCATGGGCGGAGTCATGTTTCTGATTGGCTCGGGCTACACGGCCAAATGCATCACCGCCGCGCTGCCGAAATCGGTGCCGCAGCCAAATGCACCTGCGACGGCTCCCGCCAAGGCGCGCGCGCAATCGGCGCTCGCCTCAACAGCCAATCGCGCGGCGGTTTAAAGCGTTTCGCCTAGGTCCGGCGCATTCAAATGTAGCCGGCCTCGTTGAGGCCGGTGCCGGGGTCAGCGACCCCGGCTACAATGCTGAGCCCATCTAAACCAAAAACGCTCTAGGCTAGTCATTCTCGGCTCAGCTTTTCGGCCGGAATGATTTCATCATCGTCTCGTTGGTCTCGAGCCGTGGTCCGCCGATGAGATCGATGCAGTAGGGGATCGCGGGGAAAACCGCCTCGAGGTTTTCGCGAATCGCCTTTGGCCGGCCCGGCAGGTTGACGATGAGCGTCTTTCCGCGGATGCCGGCGACCGCGCGCGACAGAATCGCGGTGGGCACGAATTTCAACGAAGTCGCGCGCATGAGTTCGCCAAAACCGGGCAGCATTTTTTCGCACACCGCGGTGGTGGCCTCGGGCGTGACATCGCGCGGCGCGGGACCGGTGCCGCCGGTCGTGACGACGAGGCAGCAGCCGGCCTCGTCGGCCAGGCGGCGCAGCTCGCCCTCGATGGCGGCGCGCTCGTCGGGAATGATTTTGTAATCGACCTCGAACGGCGTCGTGAGCCACTCGCGTAGGAGTGCGACGACCGCCTGGCCGGGTATGTCGGCATAGACGCCGGCAGCGGCCCGGTCGGAAATGTTGAGGACGCCGATTTTCACGATGATTAAAAAGAGGAAGCCCGGAAACCAGGAAAAGAGAACATCGAATTCATGGTTTCATGGGTTCCTAATTAAAAACCTGAATTCAGGATGATTTTTAGATCAAACAGATGAGGTGATTAGGAAGCCAAGAAGCCAGGAATATAATTCTGATTCGTGGCTTCCGGGTTTCCTTCTAAATCTTTTCAGGTTTCTTGCTTAAATTTTTCGATAATTTCCGCCGGCGTCACGCCTTGGGCGCGCAGGGTGCGCAGGCTGAGCGC
>DASYOA010000339.1:0-4783 GCA_036008265.1 Opitutaceae bacterium | reverse complement strand
ACGAAATCAAGGGCGAGATTCCAGAGTCCGACGCCGAGAAGCTCCAGACGGTCGGCCAGGTGACCGACTACATCAAAGCCAAAGCCGGCGCCAAATAAACCAGTGTTACTTTTGCGGCGTTTTACCGTGAGGCCCATCGGGATAAACCGGTAGAGCGCCGTTTTTGTTTTCTGCATGGAACCCCCGCCTGTTGCTTCGCGCGTTGTTGTCACCGGTCTCGGCGCCATCCACGGCCTCGGCCACGATGTCGAGTCGTTCTGGGCCGCCCTGCTCGCCGGAAAAAGCGGGGTCGACCGCGTCACGCATTTCGACCCGGCCAACTACGCCTGCCAGATCGGCGCCGAGGTGCGCGACTGGGATCCCGCCCAGCACATGGACCCGAAGGAAGTGCGCCGCAACGACCGCTACATGCATTTGGGCTTCGTCGCCGCCAAGCAGGCCGTGGGCGATTCCGGCCTCGACATGGCCAGGGAGAATGGCGACCGCATCGGCGTCATCATCGGTTCCGGCATCGGCGGGATGCAGACCTACGAGACGCAGCTCAAAATTCTCTGGGACCGCGGCCCGCGCAAGGTTTCACCGTTCACCATCCCGGCGCTGATCGGCAACATCTGCTCCGGCCTGGTGGCGATCGAGTATGGCGCCCGCGGGCCGAACTTCGGCATGGTTTCCGCCTGCGCCACCGGCACGCACGCCATCGGCGAAGCCGCCCATGCCATCCGGCGCGGCGATGCAGATGTCATGATCGCCGGCGGCAGCGAGGCGACCGTCACTTCGTTCGCCTATGCGTCGTTCAGCGCGATGAAAGCCATGAGCACGCGCAATGACGAGCCGCAGAAAGCCAGCCGGCCCTTTGACCTCGGCCGCGACGGTTTTGTGATGGGCGAAGGCGCGGGCATCCTCGTGCTCGAATCGCTGGCCCACGCCCAGGCCCGCGGCGCGCGCATCTATTGCGAACTGGTCGGTTACGCCGCCACCTGCGACGCCTTTCACATCACGCAGCCCGATCCCGAGGGCCGGGGCCTTTCGCTGGCGATCACCCGCGCGCTGGCCTCGGCCGGCCTGCAGCCCCACGACATCGACTACATCAACGCCCACGGCACCAGCACGCCCTACAACGACAAGTTTGAGACGCTCGCCATCAAGAAAGTCTTCGGCGACCATGCGCGCAAGGTCGCCATCAGCTCCACCAAGTCGATGACCGGCCACCTGCTCGGCGCGGCGGGCGGCATCGAGGCGGTCATCTGCGCAAAAACCATCCAGACCGGCGAAATCGCGCCGACCATCAATCTCGATGCGCCCGACCCCGACTGCGATCTCGACTACGTGCCCAACGTCAAACGCGTGGCCCGGGTCCGCATCGCGCTCAGCAACAACCTTGGCTTTGGCGGCCAGAATGCCGCCGCGATCTTCCGCGCGCTGTGAGCCGTCCGCCAACAGCGGACGGAGTAGTTTGTATTTGGTAGTTTGTTTGAACTTGGACGTTCGGTGTTGGAAGTTTAGCGTTCGGAGTTATGCCGTGCGGTCAGCCTTCAGTCCTTCAGCTCTTCAGCCTTTACGCCGCCGCCGCTTGGTTGTTCGTATTTGGAGGGTGCAAGCGCCACGAGACGGCGGCGGCGCCGCCGCCGACCCGCGCCGAGATCTGGGCGGCGATCCAGCCGCAAGCCGCGCGCTATCGGATCGATCCGGCGTTCATTTATGCGCTGGTCGCGGCCGAATCGAATTTCGATCCGCGCGCCCGCAACGGCGAAGCCTGCGGCCTGCTCCAGCTCAAACCCCGCGCCTGGGCCTCCGTGGCCAGCGTGCCCTTCGAGCCGGCCGTGTGGGATTGGCGGGCTAACCTCGAGGCCGGCATCGACTACCTGGCGTTCTGCCGCAGTATGTTGCATCGGCAGCCGGCCGTGGAGTTTTCCTATCCACTATTGCTAGCCGCGTTTCACTACGGGCTGGATTATGTCGGGGAACGCCGTTTCGACGTGAGTCGGGTCGAGTGCCCCGACAACGCCATCTATCGCGAACTTTGGCGCGGCCAGCTCACGCCAATTGCGCCGCCGGGTTGAAATGCAACCAAGTTGTGTTAAGGTGGGCGATCACGACGAATCGATGGAAATTATTCAGACAAGTTCATGTGAGCCATGACTCCGAAACGAGAGCCGCCGCTTCGCATTCTTCTCGTTGAAGACAATGGCAACGATGAGCTTTTGTTGCGCGAGATGCTCAACGCCTCGGGATATCTACGCTTTACGCTGACGGTCGCGACGCGCTTGAGCGAGGCGCGTGCCAGGATGGCTGCAGAAGAGTTTGATGTCATCCTCTGCGATCTCTCGCTGCCCGATGCCCGCGGGCTCGATGCGGTGGAAATGCTGCGGGCGGCGGTGCCGGCGCCGCCGATTGTCGTGCTGACCGGCCTGCAAGACGAGGCCACGGCCATCGCCGCGATTCAGGCGGGCGCGCAGGATTACCTGGTCAAGGACACGACGGGCGCCGAGTTGCTCGTGCGCACACTGCGCCATGCCATCGAGCGGGCGCGTATCCAGGAACACCTCCGCCTCGCGCTGGCCGACAAGGAAATTTTGCTGAGGGAAATTCACCACCGGGTGAAAAACAACATGCAGATCATTTCCAGCCTGCTTTCGCTGCAGGCGCTCCAGATCAATGACCCGAAGGTGCAGGTCATGTTCGAGGAAAGCCAGAGTCGCATTTCCACCATGGGGCTCATTCACCAACGGCTCTATAACTCGGGCGACCTCGCCCGCATCGATCTTCCCGGCTACCTGCAAAACCTCGTCTCCATGGTGCTGAAGTCCCATCCGACCGGTGCTCGCATCAATGCGGCGGTTGACGTGGACAGCCTGTTGCTCGGCCTCGATATCGCCATTCCGCTCGGGCTCATCACCAACGAGCTGCTGACCAACTCGCTCAAGCATGCTTTTGCCGGCCGCGCCAAGGGCGCCTTGCAGGTGGCACTGCATGCCACCGATGGCGGACAGTGCGAGTTAACGGTGGCCAACGACGGCCCGGAACATTTGCCGGCAAAAACCAAGCCGACTGGAATGGGTTTGAAACTGGTCGAAATGCTTGTGGGGCAGATCAAGGGCACGTTCGCGGTCGAACGCGACCACGGGATGCGTTATACGATCCGGTTTCCGCTGGAGAGCGTGGCCTGAAAGGCGCCGGCATCGAATGCCGACGCAAGTAGCAAGTGGCAGGCAACAAGTACCAAGAAGGATCGCGCCGTGTAGGCGCAGAGGTTCAAACTCCAAAGCGACAAGTCCCAAAACAATCAGGTGACAATCTTGGAACTTGAAACCTGATACCTGAAACTTCAGCCGCTTATGCCTTCTCAATCAGGCCGGCCTTGATGGCCTTGACCGAGACGAGCATGCGCTTCGTGCCGCCATTGGGCATCTTGATGCGGATGCGCTGCAAATTGGGGCGGAACTTGCGCTTCGTGATGCTGGTCACGTGCGTGCCGATGCCGCCGCTCTTTTTGCTCTGACCCTTGCGATTGATGATGCTGCCCTTGACGGGGCGTCTACCGGTGATTGCACAAATTCTGGCCATAGGTTTTCTCGTGTTGAACGGTCAGAAGTACAGAGCGCCCCCCCGTGAAGCAAGGGGAATTTTGGGCAAAAACGGCCCTTACACCAATTACCGTTGGAATTCCGGCTTTTGAGGTAGGGCGCGACCGCCGGGCGCGCCGCGATTTTTTAAAAAGCATTTTCACAGAAGGTCGCCAAGGTAACGAAGCGACTGGTATTGGCTCACACCAAATTTCCAAGCAGGCCTTGCTTTGCCTTAGATGGCGAAATTCCAGCGGCTCTTGGTGAGCTTCTGTTCAAGACAGTGTGATTCAAGTTTTCCACGCGTGCAGCGCCTGGAATTTCTGCCCGAGGTGAGAGGGGTGCAGGAGTTGCAGCAGGCTGAGTTTTTTTTCACTGAAGCGGCCGGCCTCGGCCGCGGTCGCCTGGGCCAGGAAATCGGCGGCGTGATGGACAAAAAAACTTTCCTGTGACTCGACCGGTGGCGCGGAGAAACCGTGGCACGCGAGCGCGTCGGCCAGCCAGTCCCAGCACACGTGGCAGGTGAGGTCCTGCTCGCCGGGGCGGGCGAGGAGGTCGTTCGATTGCGCATGACGAAAATACGCGCGCGCGGTGCCGGCCGGCGTGGCTTCGGCGAGTTCGCTCCAAGTCTTGCCGTAATCGAAGGCGAGGAAAAGTCCGCTCCACGGCTGCGCGGCGATTTGCCCGGCGAGCGCGGCAGCCTCCACCGGCGCGTCGATGCGGTAGCCTTCGGGCGCGGTGACGGGCAATGGTGCGGATGTGGCTTCGGGTAGTTCAACTTCGATGAACACATCATCGCGTAGGGCCACGCCGAGCTCGCGCCACGCGCCGCGGCGGAAGACGAAGCGATGAAACGGCTGCGCGTCGAAAAGTTCGTTGGAAAACACCACGCAGCGTCCCTTCAACTCAAGCGGATCGCCCAGGCGGAAGCCTTTGGTCGCACCGAAAGGGTGTGGCGTGTTTGCGAGGATGCCGGATTCAGATTCCGCGCCGATTTCGACAAAGGTGAAGTCGTGCGGGTGCGCGTGGTGCGTGGCGAGCAGCGAGGCGCAGGCGGCGGCGACGAGTTCCCCGAACAGTGGCGAGCTGCTGGCGGTGAAAAAATCCGTGCCCGGTGCGCGGCCCACGCGGAGGCGCGGCTGGCGGTAATAGCCGAGTGAGGGATCGTAAAGCGCGAGCTGCATGAAACGGGCAAACGTCATCGTGCCCGCGGGGCCGGC
>DASYOA010000338.1:0-2067 GCA_036008265.1 Opitutaceae bacterium | reverse complement strand
GAGCTTTATTACTATCTCGACGCCACGCCCACGCATTCGTGGATGCGCGCGCTTTATAAATATCCCCAGGCGGAATTTCCTTATGCGCGGCTGGTGGAGGAAAACCGCCGCCGCGGCCTGCAAGCCGGCGAGTTCGAAGTGATCGACACAGGCGTCTTCGCCGATGGCCGTTACTTTGATGTGTTCGCCGACTACGCGAAGGTCGATCCAGACCACCTGCTCATCCGCCTCACCGTGGCCAACCGCGGGCCGGAGGCCGCGACCCTGCACCTGCTGCCGACGCTTTGGTTCCGCAACATGTGGGCGTTCGGCTGCACGCGCGAGGGCGTCAAACAAAAACCGCAGCTGCGCCTCGCCGGCGACGACACGCTTTCCGCCGAGCATGAAACGCTCGGCCGCTATGCGCTGCAGTTCGCCCCGTCCTCCAACCGCATCCGCCCCACGCCGCTTTTCACCGAGAACGAAACCAACAACCAGCGGCTTTTCAATTCACCCAACGCCTCGCCGTACGTGAAGGACGCCTTCCATCGCCATGTCGTCAACGGCGAGGACGCCGCGGTGAATCCCGGGCGCACCGGGACCAAGGCCGCGCTGCATTATGTCCTGGAAATTCCCGCCGGCGGCGAGCAAACGGTGGAGTTGCAGTTATACGTGCCGGAAAAAAACACGCCGGTGGCCTTCGGCGAAAAATTTGCCGGCGAGATGACGCGGGCCCGCGGCGAGGCGGATGAGTTTTACCGCGCGATCATCCCCGCCACCACCACGGCGGACGAACGCAACGTCATCCGCCAGGGCTACGCCGGGCTGCTCTGGTCAAAACAATTTTATCATTTCGTCGTCGATCACTGGCTTGATGGCGATCCCGCCTTTCCACCGCCACCGGAAGGCCGCAAGCAGGGCCGCAATCGCGACTGGCGCCACCTTTACAGCCGCGATATCATCTCGATGCCCGATAAATGGGAGTATCCGTGGTTCGCCTCGTGGGACCACGCCTTCCATATGCTCGTGATGGCGCGCGTTGACCCGGATTTTGCCAAGCAGCAGCTCGTGCTCTTCCTGCGCGAATGGTACATGCACCCCAACGGGCAGCTCCCGTCGTATGAATTCGCTTTCGGCGACGTGAATCCGCCCGTGCACGCGTGGGCCTGCTGGCGCGTTTACAAGATCGCCGCCGCGCGCGGCCACCGCGACCGGGATTTCCTCGAAAGTGTTTTCCAAAAGCAGCTCCTCAACTTCACCTGGTGGGTCAACCGCAAGGATGCCGAGGGGAAAAACCTTTTCGCCGGCGGCTTCCTCGGGCTCGACAACATCGGCGTGTTCGACCGGGGCCAGCCGATCCCCGGCGGCGGCCAGCTTCGCCAGGCCGACGGCACCGCCTGGATGGCATTTTACGCGGCAACGATGCTATCCATGGCGCTGGAGCTCGCCTACCACGACGATCACATCCACGTGGCCTACGAGGACATGGCGTCGAAATTTTTTGAGCATTTTGTGCAGATCGTCGATGCGATGAACACCGCCGGGGGCACCGGCCTGTGGGACGAACTGGATGGGTTTTATTACGACCAGATCGACTTCGGCGCCTACACCATGCCGCTCAAGACCCGCTCGGTCGTCGGCTTGCTGCCACTCATCGCTGTCGAGGTGCTCGACCGCGAACTCGTCGACCGCCTGCCCGGTTTCAAAAAACGTTACGAATGGTTTCAACTCCACCGCCCCGATCTTGCCCACCATATTACCTATTGCGCCGAGGATTGCTCGCTCGGCCATCGCAAGATTCTGCTCGCCCTGCCCTCGCGCGAACGCCTGGTGCGCGTGCTGCGCTATCTCCTCGATGAAACGGAATTCCTTTCGTCCTTCGGCCTCCGCAGCGTCTCGAAGTGCCACGAACGGGCTCCGTTCGTTTTCCGCGCCGAGGGCCGCGAGCTGCGGCTCGATTACAAGCCAGCCGAGAGCGATACCCGTCTTTTCGGCGGCAATTCCAACTGGCGCGGCCCGATCTGGTTTCCGATCAACTATCTTTTGGTCGAGGCTCTCGAACGCTATCACGCCTACTACGGCGATTCG
>DASYOA010000337.1:0-3185 GCA_036008265.1 Opitutaceae bacterium | reverse complement strand
CGCCATCAATTACACCGCGAACTTCCTACCCGGGAAGGATATCTCCGCCTTGCGCCTCGATGCATTTGCCGCGAAAGACTGGACGAGCCTCGTGCGCAATGAAGTGGAGCTTGTCCTCAACACCCCCACCAGCCCGGTCTTGGTTGAACTGCTTTGCGCGCATTTCATCCGCCACCCCGATCCAAAATTGTGCGCCGAACTTTTCGAAAAACTCCGGCGGGAACCCCTGCCACAGACCCCCTCCACCTACGAAGCCAATGTCGCCCTCTTCTGCGCCGCCGGCGTCAACGGCGACTGGCCGGACCTGCAGACTGCGCACAACGCACTCCGGCAGGTCGGTCTCCCTTCCTTTGGTGATCTCGACCAGGCCGAGGCTTTTTTTCGTGGACAGTCCAACCAGCAGGGGATCGGGAACATCCTGCCCCTGTTCCAGCCGCCCCCCTTCGAAATCGCCTACGCAACCGCGAACGACAGCCGGTCTTCCCCGGTCATGCTCCAGCCGCTCGACCTCGACGTGACCTACGCCTTGTTTGAACATTACGGTGACAAGCCGGTTGCCGCCACGCCATGAAACCAGCTTCACCCAGCCCGCGCATGTCACTCTCCCCCCTCGCGCGAATCAACCTCATCCTGCTGGCGGTGCTGGCCGCCGCCTTCAGCGCGCTGCTCTGGCCGCAATGGCGGCACAATCCGGAGCTGTCGCACGGTCTCTTCATGCCGCTGATTTTCCTGCTGCTGTTGCACGAAAGCCGCACCGCCGGCCCGGCGCGGTTTTTACCCGCGCGCGGCGCCACCACGGTCGCGCTGGCCGGGCTGCTCGCCGCCGGGTTGGCCGCGCTCGCGACCGGCGGCCTCTTCACCGCCGCGCTCGACTGGTCGCACGCCCTGGTGGGCTTCATGCTCGCCTGCGCCCTTGTGCTCATGCTTATGGCCGGCTGGCTGGTCTTCGCGAGCGAGCCGGTGCGCCTCGTGCCGTTTAACTGGATTTCGTTCACGGCAATTTTCCTGTGGTTGCTGTGCGCGCCCATTCCACCCGGCACCTACATGCGCCTCACGCTCGGCCTGCAGCTCGAGGTCACGCGCTCCGTGCTGGCCACGCTGCACCTGTTCGGGATCGCCGCGATCCGCGACGGCAATCTCATCGAGCTGGCCGGTTCCACGGTCGGGGTCGAGGAGGCGTGCAGCGGCGTGCGCAGCCTGATCTCCTGCGTGTTCGCGGGTTTCTTTTTTTCCGCGGCCCTCGTGCGCCGTCCATGGTCGCGCGCCATCGTCGTCGCGCTGGCGGCGCCGCTGGCCCTCGCCATGAATTTCTTCCGGTCGCTCACGCTGACGCTGCTGGCCAACCAGGGCGTGGACATCAGCCACACCTGGCACGATGTCACCGGCTATGCCGTCCTCGGCGTGACGGCGCTGCTGCTCGGCGGACTCGCCTGGTGTCTGGCCTGCGGCGAAAAAACCGAACCGCTGGCATCCTCCGCGCCCGCCGCGCACGCGCCACGAGCGCTGCAGCCGTGGCTGGCCGCCGGACTCGCGCTGGCCGTCGCGTTGGTGATTTTATTCGTCGCCAACACGCGCCGTACCCCGCCCGACGCGCCCGTGCCAGACCTTGCCGCCATGGTGCCCGCCCAGGCCGACGGGTGGAAAGTGGAAACGACCAACGATCTTTATCGTTTCGCCGACACCCTGCAAACCGATCACCTGATTCAGCGCATCTATGCAAAGCCCGCGCGCGACGGCAGCCTGCAGCAAGTCATCATTTACATCGCCTACTGGTCCGCGGGCCAGGCACCCGTCAGCCTGGTGGCTTCCCATACACCCGACGCCTGCTGGCCGGGCGCCGGCTGGGTGCCGGAGCCGAGTAGGAATGCGCGCCTCAACCTCGTGGTCGCCGGCCGCGTGCTGCCAGCGGCTGAATTCCGGATTTTTAGCGGCGACGTTTATCCCCAGCACGTCTGGTTCTGGCATCTGTATGACGGCCGATCGATCGCCTATGAAGACCCCCACTCGCCACGCGAACTTTTGCAGCTGGCCTGGCACTACGGTTTCGGCCACGAAGGCGAACAGTTTTTCATCCGCATCTCGAGCAATTGCGAATGGGCCGCCTTCGCGGACGATCCGCTGTTTCGCGAAGTGTTCAGTCGCCTACAGCCGTATGGGCTCTAAAAGTAACAGGTATCAGGTTTCAAGTATCAGGAGTATGAGTGCAGCCTCTTGTCACTTGATACCTGTTACTTGGTACTTCGGTCCCCTTTTCGTGTTACTCTGAGCACATGCCCTTCCGACTCACCCGACAGGAAAAATACATTCTTGCCGGCCTCGCCGGGTTGATCGTGCTTGGCCTGATCGGATTCGCTGTACTCTGAGAAACCCGATCATTTGATTAGGAAACCAGGAAACGAGGAATCGGAACGATCATGAAAGCGTTTTTGCCACAAAAGAACACATAGAGCACAAAGAATATTTCCTGGATTCATGGCTTCCTAATGAAAATATCTGGTTGTTTTTATGGGGAAGCCAAAAAGCTGGGAATAGGAATTTCTTTGCAATCTTTGTGACCTTTTGTGGCAAAAAAGGTCAAGGTTAGGGAGCGCTTCGAGGTCTTCGTGCCTTCGTGGTTAGTCTGATCACTCGGTATTCGTCCTTCGGATTCCGTCATTTTCCTCAACGACCAACCCCTAATTACTTGCCGCGTGCAAAGGTTCTGCAGTTGACTCAAGGCCGCCAAATGCGACGCGTGCATCCCGCGGTTTCCTCGACTCGTATACATCCATGAGATGTTTGCCACCCATGCCTGCCCACCTGCCATTGCCGGCCTGGCCTCTGCCGCCGGCGCTTTCCAGGCCTGGGGCAATGGTTCTTCCCGCATGAGCGAACCCACCGAGGATCGGAGCGAAATCGATGCCCGCCTGCTGCAGCGCATGGCGCGCGGAGACCGCGCGGCCTTCTCCGACCTTTACGACCGCTTCAGCCGGCCGCTCTACTCCGCCGCTTTGCGCATCCTCGGCGACGCGCGCGAAACCGAGGACATCGTGCACGATGTGTTTCTCACCATCTGGGAAAAATCCGCGGCCTTTTCCGCCGAGCGCGGCACCGCCTTCGCGTGGGCGGTCACGCTCACGCGCAACCGCGCCATCGACCGCCTGCGCCTGCGCAAGCGCCGCGGCGAACTGCTCAGCGCATCCGTG
>DASYOA010000336.1:0-5264 GCA_036008265.1 Opitutaceae bacterium | reverse complement strand
GGCCGGCACGACCGCGCCGACCACCCAAATCCTGCAACATAACGAGAAGGCGCTCATCACGCGCGTGTAGCTCTCGTTCTAATCAGGTGATTTCGCCATGAATTTCTTCCGCTTATTTTTTATTCTCATCCTCGGCGCCGCGACGGCGCGCGCCGAGAAAATCACGTTGCGCGTCGGGTATTTCCCCAACATCACGCACGCGCAGGGCATCATCGGCAGCGAGACCACGCGCGAGGGTCGCGGCTGGTTCGAGCAACGGCTCGGGCCCGACGTCACCATTCAGTGGTTCGCCTACAATGCCGGGCCGAGCGCGATGGAGGCGATTTTCGCCGGCAGCATCGACCTCACCTACGTCGGGCCGAGCCCGGCGCTCAATGCCTACATCCGCTCCGAGGGCGACGAGATCCGCGTGCTCGCCGGTGCGGCCGAAGGCGGCGCGGCGCTCGTGGTCCAGGGCGATGGCCGCATCAAGCAGCCCGCCGACTTCCGGGGCAAACGCCTCGCCACGCCGCAGCTCGGCAACACGCAGGACGTGGCCGCTCGCGCATGGCTGAAAAAACAAGGTTTTCGGATCACGCTCACCGGCGGCGACGTGCAGGTGCTGCCCACGGCCAACGCCGACCAGATCGGGCTTTTCGAACAAGGCAGAATCGACGCCGTCTGGACGGTCGAGCCGTGGGTCTCGCGCCTCGAACTCGACGCGAAAGGGAAGGTTTACCTCGAGCAAGACGACGCGGTCACCACCGTGTTGGTTGCCAGCGTGAATTTATTGAAGACCCACCCGGAACTGGCGGAAAAATTTCGCGCCGCGCACGCGGAACTCACGACGTGGATCAACGCCCATCCAGCCGAGGCGAAAGCGCTCGTGCGCGCCGGCCTCAAAGCCGACACCCGGCACGAGGTGCCCGCCGCCCTGGTGGAAAACGCGTGGCGCCGATTGCATTTCACCGACCAGGTGGCACCGTCGCAGCTCGCCGCGCTCGTCACCGATGCGCAGAGCGTCGGGTTTCTCCGCAATGCCATTCCCCTCGACCGACTTTTTAGTAAAACCCCATGACGCTCCAAGCCGAAATTCAGAACGAAGTTTGTTCGAAGCTCTCCATCCAAGGCGTGAGCAAACACTTTGGCTCGGGCGTCCGCGCCGTGCATGCGCTCGATAATGTTTCGCTCGAGGTGGGCGACGGGGAGTTTGTCTGCCTGGTGGGACCGAGCGGCTGCGGAAAATCCACGCTGCTCAACATTATCGCCGGCCTCGAGCAGGCCGACGCAGGCCAGGTGCTGTCCGATGGCACGCCGATCGTGAAACCTGGCCGCGACCGCATGATGCTGTTTCAGGAGCCGGCGCTTTTCCCCTGGCTCGATGTGCTGAATAATGTGCTGTTCAGCCTGCGGTTGAAGCCCGGCCTTAAACGGAAGGAACGCCTCGAGGTCGCAAAATTTTATTTAAAGCTGGTCGGCCTGGAGAAATTTGAGCACGCGTTCATCCACGAGCTGTCGGGCGGGATGAAACAGCGCGTGTCCCTGGCCCGTGCACTCGCGCCCAACCCGCGCGTGCTGCTGATGGACGAGCCGTTCGCCGCACTCGACGCGCTCACCCGCGAACAGCTCTACGGGGACTTGCAGAACATCTGGCAGAAGCGGAAGAAGACCATCATCTTCGTCACCCACAACGTCCGCGAGGCGGCCTGCCTCGGCGACCGCGTGGTGCTTTTTTCGCCGCACCCGGGCCGCATCCGCGAACAATTCAAAGTCGACCTGCCGCGGCCGCGCGACATCAACAGCGTCGAACTGGCACGCTATTCGACGACCATCACCGCGGCGTTGAAAAACCGGACCCTCGAAGAAACCAAGGACACAGAATGAAACGTTTTTTTAAAGTAATCTTGTTTTTTGGCGGGCTCGTGGCCGTGTGGCAGGTGCTTTGTCTCAGGCACATCTGGTCGCCCGTGCTGGTGCCGTCGCCACTCAGCGTCGGCCAGTATCTCTGGGGCGCGGTGCGCGACGGCACGCTCGGCGGCGCCATCGTGGTGACGTTGAAGCGGCTGCTGCTTGGCTACGCGGCCGGCCTCGTGATCGGGCTGCCGCTCGGGCTGCTGACCGCCAGATTCAACGTGCTCAATGATACGCTGGGCCTGCTCGCGCTCGGCCTGCAGACGTTGCCCAGCGTGTGCTGGGTGCCGCTCGCGCTCCTGTGGTTCGGCCAGACCGAGATGGCCATGCTTTTTGTCGTGGTCATGGGCACGCTCTGGTCGGTCATCATCGCGACGGACAACGGCGTGCGCAATATTTCGCCGATTTTCGCCCGCGCCGCCAAGACGATGGGCTCGCGCGGCCTCCATACCTGGCTGAAAGTGATCCTGCCGGCGGCATTGCCGTTCATCGTGGGCGGCATGAAGCAAGGCTGGGCCTTCGCCTGGCGCTCGCTGATGGCGGCGGAAATCTACGTCACGATCCTGAGCGGGTTCGGCCTCGGCTCGCTGCTCAATGACGGCCGCGAGCTCAACGCCATGGACCAGGTGATCGGGATCATGCTGGTTTTGCTTTTCATCGGGCTGATTGCCGACAAGATTCTCTTCTCCCCGTGGGAGCGCTTCCTGCGCCGCCGCTGGGGCACGGCCATTTAACGGCTACGTCGTGTTAACCACTAATGAACACTAATATTTTCAAAGCAGGCAGAAGACCGACTTAACCACTGATGATCACTGATCCGGAAGAAACAGATAGAAAATGAGTTCAAACCCAACTTCTTATTATCAGTGACTATAAGTGTACATCAGTGGTTAAAAGGCCTTGGAAGCCGTTTCCAAATTTCTACACGCACAAAAAACTCAAACCCATCCGAACATGGCCCGCATCTATAACGACATCACCGAAACGATCGGCAACACCCCCCTCGTGCGCCTCAACCGCACGGCCGCCGCCCACGGCGCGCTCGCCGACATCCTCCTCAAACTCGAGTTCTTCAATCCGCTTTCGAGCGTGAAGGACCGCATCGGCTTCGCGATGATCAACGACGCTTTGAAATCGGGGAAGATCAACCAGGACACCGTCCTGATCGAGCCGACCAGCGGCAACACCGGCATCGCCCTGGCCTTCGTCGCCGCTGCGAAGGGCCTCAAACTCATCCTCACCATGCCCGAGACGATGACCATCGAGCGCCGCAAGCTGCTCAAGGTTCTCGGGGCCAAGCTCATCCTGACCGAAGGGCCGAAAGGCATGAAAGGCGCCATCGCCAAGGCCGAGGAACTCGCGGCCAAGATCCCGAACAGTGTCATCCTCCAGCAATTTTCCAACCCGTCGAACCCCGAGATCCACCGCAAGACGACGGCCGAGGAAATCTGGCGCGATACCGACGGCAAGGTGGACATCATCATCTCCGGCATCGGCACCGGCGGCACCATCACCGGCGTGGGCGAAGTGCTCAAGCCGCGCAAGCCGTCGTTGAAAATCATCGCTCTCGAGCCCGCCGGTTCGCCCGTGCTTTCCGGCGGCCAGCCCGGTCCGCACAAGCTGCAGGGCATCGGCGCGGGTTTCATCCCGGCGATCCTTAACACGAAAATCTACGACGAAGTCATCACGGTGAAGGAGGACGATTCCGGGCCCATCAGCAAGCAGGTGAACAAGCTCGATGGCATTCCGATCGGCATTTCCTCGGGCGCGGCGGTGTGGGCGGCCCTGCAGGTCGCGAAACGCCCCGAAAACAAGGGCAAGCAGATCGTCGTGATCATTCCGTCGTCCGCCGAACGCTATCTCTCGTCGTGGTTGTTCGCCGACCTGAGCGTCGAAAGCGATTCTTTGGACGATCTCTTGCCGGTCACTGCTAAAGCGTGACCGGCACGAACGTTCAACATTCAACATCGAACATTCAACGTCCAAGTCAGGCCAATTTCAGGAGCGCGCCACGGCGCGCTCTTTTTTTGTGATCTGAAAGTACGGTTTTTTCGCCTGTCCCTTGTTTCGCGTGGCAAGCAAAGGTAGGGCGCGCCGACAGATCCCAAGGCAATTTGTAATTGTAGCTGGGGTCGTTGACCCCGGTTTGTCCGCCGAAGCCCTGAGCCTGTCGAATGGGCGAAGGCGGACACCGGCCTCAGCGAGGCCGGCTACATCTGACAATCTGTTCTCAACCCGCAAAATTAGCGGCCATTAGCGTTTATTAGCGGTTTCCAAAAGATCGTTCCGGGCGCTTGATTTCGACCAGTTATAAAAACTCCAGCCAAACGAGGTCAGCGCGACGGCCATGCCGATGATCTTCATCATCGAGCCGGCCAGCAGCTGGTCTTCCTGGGGTGATAAACGGGAGATAAGCCGCGGAGCGTATTCATAAACGGGGTAGAGCACGTGGTCGGAAAAGGTGATGTAGGCAAAGGCGGGTGTCATGCCAATGACGATGACGAGCTGGTAAAGCATCTGGCCGGGATAGCTGATGGGTGGAAATTCGCGCGAGGGACTGAGCACCGGCCACCAGTAAAACAACGCCGCGCCGAAAAACATCAGATGCTCGATGACGTGCACGTTTTTGTTTAGCAGCGTCAACTCGTAGAGCGTGGGCGCATGCCAGACCGAGTAGGTCACGGTATAAACGATGGCGCAGATGACCGGGCGGGTGAGAAAGCGCAGCAGGGTTTTCAGCGTAGGCGCGGCGGTGACCGGGCGCACGAGCCACTCGGGCAGGCCGATCAGGAAAAGCACGGCACACGGGTAGATCATGATCTGGTGTTGCAGCATGTGCGCGCTGAGCAAATAGCGCTCGGCGATCTGGTCGAACGGGGAGCCGACGGCGAGGTAGAACAGTAGCAGCGAGGAGTAGAAACAAATGGCCTGACGGCGCGGGTAGGGGGCGGTCGGTTCGAGCCGCGTGCGCAACGGGCCGGTGAAAATCGCGTAGAGCCAGCCCAGCAGGATCAGCCCGCCGATGAGGTAGGGTTCATTGTGCCAGTGGCGCCAGTCGATCATGAACGGAAGAATCGCAGAAACGCGGAAGGACGGAAGCAAAGAAACAGGCGGGAAAAATGACGAAACCAGAATGGCGAATTCCGAATGGTCGGACTCGAGTCTTAAATTCCAAGCTTCATGGCTTCCTCATTAACGATGCCGTATTCCGTCTTTGGCCCTGTGTAACCTATTGGGTTATGCTCCAGGCGGAGATTCCTCGCACGGCTCGGAATGACAAGGAGGATTTCAGTACTGAGCTTCGAATTTTAGAATGAGCTTTGGCTCTGAGGCGAAGCCGGCATCTTTCAGCTTCTTTCTCACGTCATCTTGCA
>DASYOA010000335.1:0-7679 GCA_036008265.1 Opitutaceae bacterium | reverse complement strand
GGCATCCCGCACGGCTGGCCGGCGTTTCACCTGCTTTCGTTCGACTGGCGGCATCTCGACGGCCTGATTCGCCCCGCGGTGACCATTGCGCTGCTCGGCTCCATCGAGTCGCTGCTTTCGGCCGTCGTGGCCGACGGCATGTTCGACGACCGGCACGATTCAAACCAGGAGCTGATGGCGCAGGGCATAGCCAATTTCACCGTGCCGTTTTTTGGCGGCATCCCGGTGACCGGTGTGCTCGCGCGCACGGCGGTGAATGTCCGCAACGGTGCCAGGTCTCCCATTGCCGGCATGGTGCATTCGCTGACGCTGCTGGTCGTCGTGCTGCTGGCCTCACCGTTCGCGAAATTCATCCCGCTCACGGTGCTCGGGGCGGTGCTGATCGTCGTCTCGCTCCAGATGGGCGAATGGGATGAGTTTCTTTTGCTGCGCCGGCAGGCCAAGAGCGACGCGGTGGTTTTCCTGGTGACCTTTGTGCTCACGGTTGTTTTCGACCTGTCGGTCGCCGTCGAGATTGGGATGGTGCTGGCGGCGTTTCTCTTCGTCAAACGCGTGGCGGACACAACCCAGGTGTCATCGCACGATGAGGGCGGTGCGGCGGGGCAGGGCCACGAGCGGGTCGAAGACCTCCCGCGCGGCGTGCTCGTCTATCGCGTGTTTGGCGCGCTGATGTTTGGCGCGGCGGACAAGCTCGATACCGTCATGCGCCGGGCCAACGCCGACACGCGCGTCGTGATCCTGCACCTGGCGGCCCTGACGGCGCTCGACGGCACGGCGCTCAACGCGCTGGATACCCTGCAGGAAAAACTCCACCGCCACGGCCGGCACCTCGTGTTGAGCGGGCCGCACACGCAGCCGTATGCCCTGATGGAAAAAACCGGGTTCCTGGAACGCGTGGGCCCCGGCAATGTCGTGGCGGACCTGGATGCGGCGGTGACGCGGGCGAAGAAGCTGCTGGAACAAAAGTGACCGTAGCCGAATGTAAGACGTGCGTCACCGTTGCCCCCTGGCCGTCGTAGCCTTTGCGAAGTCGGCTCAACGGACCAAAGATGACGGGCGCGCTGGGGCAGCCGCCCCTACCAAATATCAGGCTCACCCGAGCACGGTTTTCAAAACCTTGCCGAGGTCGGTGACGCGGTAGGGCTTGGTGAGGTAGCCGCAGAATCCCATGTCGAGAAAGCGCTTGGCCATGTCGTCGTTGTCGTAGCCGCTGGCGACGATGGCGCGCACGTCGGGGTCGAGTTCGCGCAGCTGCTTGAACGTGGCCTCGCCGCCGGTGCCACCGATGACGGTGAGGTCGAGGATGACGGCGTCGTAGGGGCGGCCGATGTTGAGGTAGCGGCGGTAGAACGTGGTGGCCTCTTCGCCGTTGTGCGCGATGTCGAATTTGTAATCGAGGCTGGTCAGCATGTTGCCGGTGAGCTCGCAGATTTTCAGGTCATCGTCCATGAAGAGGACGCGGCCGGTGCCAAAGCGGAGGGTGGGCGCGGCGCGGGCCTCGACCTCGGGCGCGGTGGCGGCCGGCGGGAGAAAAACCGTGAAGACCGTGCCTTCGCCCACGGTGGAATCGACGCCGATCTGGCCGCCGTGCTGCTGCACGATGGAGAGCACGGTGGAAAGGCCGAGGCCGGTGCCGTGTTTTTTGGTCGTGAAGAAGGGATCGAAAATTTTCTGGAGATTCTCGGGGGCGATGCCGGAGCCGTTGTCGCGGACTTCAAACTGGACGTAATTGCCGCCGGGCAGCGGCGGGACCTGGTCGTCGGCGAGGGCGACGTTGACGGCGCGCAGCTGGATTTTCCCGCCGGCCGCGTCTTTCATGGCCTGCACGGCATTGACGATGAGATTTTGAAAAACTTGCAGGATCTGCGAGCGGTTCACGAGCACGGGCGCGGCGTCGGGCGGTGCTTCGATTGAAACCACCACGGAGGAGCCGGCCGAGGCGATGCGCGCGGCCTCGTTGAGAATATCGGCGGGCGCGACGACGTTCTTGGCATTGGTCCCGCCCTTGGCGAAGAGCAGGAGCTGCTTGGTGAGCGACTTGGCGGCAAGGCAGGCTTTTTCGCTGTCGCCGAGCGCGGAATAATCCCGCGTGTCCTTGGCCAGCGAAACACCGCCGAGGATGGTGGTGAGAAGATTGTTGAAATCGTGCGCGATGCCGCTGGCGAGCAGGCCGAGGGACTCGAAGCGGTTGGTCTTGATGAGCTCGTCCGGGCTGAGCGTGAGCTCGTCCGGGTTGCGGAAAACAAAGATGAAACCCTGGAGGTGGCCGGCGGCATCGAAGGACTGGCGGGCGATCCAGACGATGGGCAGGGGTTCGGCGCCGGCGGCGGTGACGAGGGCATGCTCGGCGGAAAGGCCGAGCGGTTCGGTGGCGGCCATCACGCGGTCGAAGGCGTCATCGGCGGTGGAGAGGTCGCGGCGGACAAGCTGGAAAACTTTTCCCACCGCCTGCCCGACGACGCCTTCGGCGGAACACCCGATGAGCTGCGTGGCCTTGGCGTTGAGGGATATAATTCCTCCTTCGGCGTTGGTGACGATCACGCCTTCAGTGAGGGCGGAGAGCGCATCGGTCACGAGCGCGGAGGCAAGCGAGGTGTCGCCGGCGGCGGGAGCCGGGGCAGAAGTGGCAGCTTGAGCCTCCGCCGGCCGCGCGAGGTGGAAGCCGATGACGCGCTGCAACTCGCCTTTGCTGGAAAACTGGCGGGAGGCGCCGAGCAGCACGGAAATGAAGCTGCCGTTTTTGTGACGCAGGCGGCCCGGTTCGAGGTAGGTTGTTTCGCCGGGGTGGCGCACCACAAAGAAGGCGGCAAGGCCGTTCACGGCTTCCGCCGCGGGCAGGGTGTTGCGAAACGTTTCCGCGGCGTCCGTAATTTCATCCCGGGCGTAGCCGAGAAGCTGTTGCCAGGCCGGCGAGAGCCAGAAGCGGTTTTGGGCGAAATCGAGATCGAACGCCCCGAGCGGGCCGTTGCTGGCGAGGCCCTGCAGGCGGTCGTCGCTGGCGAGCGCGATCTCTTCCTGCTCCTTGCGTTCCGTGATGTCGATGTGCAGCCCGGTCACGCGTTCGAGCGCGCCGCCGGCGCCGAAAATTTGCACGCCGCAGCTTTGGATCCAGAGATAATGGCCGCGGCGGTGCTGCATGCGGAATTCGAGGGAGAAGGCGCGCGCGGCGGGGGAGGTGCGCTTGGCGATTTGATCGGGCGCGGCGGCGGAATCGTCGGGATGGAGCAGCTTGAGCCACGTGTCATAGGTGTTGGCCAGCTCTTGCTCGGTAAATCCGAGGATTTTTTTCCATCCAACGGAGTAATAAATCTGGCTGTCCTTGAAATTGAGGTCGAAGAAGCCGAGAGAACTTCTTTCAGCCAGCACCGCCAGGCCGGCCAGCTCGGCGGGCAGGGCGGCCGAGGCGGTCGCCGGCGCGTCCGCGGGCATCACATGCGCCAGGTAGGCGGGGGTGCCGCCGGGAATTTTTTCGAGGCGCACGGTGACTTCACGGTGCGCGCTCTCGTGCGGTTGCGCGGTGAGCGCGACCGTTTTTTCGAGCGCCGCGGCGAGGAGAACTTCCCACTGTGCTTCGAGCCAGTCGGGTTCGCGCGAAGTGACTTCGAAAAAAAACAGATTGGAAAAAGCTTCGCCGATCAGCTCGGTCTCACCCGCCTGCCAGAGCTGCCGCGCCGTCGCACTGGCCAGCGTGATGCGGCCGGCGGCATCGAGCGTCAATACAGCCACCGCTTCAGCCGGCGAGACTTGGGCTGATGGGGACGATGCAATGGATTTGAGATTCTGGCTCACAAAGCGCGAAATAAGGCCGACAACCTTTCATCCGATGATGAAAAACCCATCGGAGAGCTGCTGCCGTAAAAATAAACAGTTAGATACCGCTACTTTGTAAAATAACAACTTATTAAAACACTTACAAGGCACTTGCATTTGTGGAGGCCGGCGTGCCGGCGAGCCACGCATCAACATGTCCGACAAGAAAATCAATAAATTTGGGATGATCGTTGAGGCAGGGGATATGGGTAAAAGTTTTACCGCCCGCTGTGAGAAAGGCCTCACGTCCGGCGATGCGAATTTCCTCGAGTGTTTCCAGGCAGTCGGCGGTGAATGCGGGCGTGATCACCAGGAGATTTTTTTTGCCGGCGCCCGGCAGGCGTTCCAGTTCGTGATCAGTATAAGGCTCGAGCCAGGGTTCGCCGGCGAGGCGGGACTGGAACGAGACCGACCAGCGCGAGGGATCGAGGCCGGCGCGGGCGGCGAAGGCGCGGGCGGTGTGGAAAATTTGCGCCCGGTAGCAGGTGGCGTGGGCGGGCGAGCAGGTTTCGCAGCAATGGGGCGCGGTCATGCAATGCACGCGCGAGGAGTCGGCCTTGCGCAGATGGCTCACCGGGAGGCCGTGATAACTGAAGAGGAGATGGTCGTAGGGTTTTTCCAAATACGGCCGGGCCGCGGCGACCAGCGCGTCGATGTAGCCGGCCTCGGCGTAAAACGGTTGCACCACCGTGAAACGCGGCGCGGGCGAAAACTTTTTGGCCTCGGCCAGGACCTTGGCCACGACCGTTTCCCAGCTCGACATGGCATAGTGGGGATACTGCGGGAAGAGCAGGATGTCATCGATGCCAGCGGCCACGAGTTGGGCCAGGACCGACGCGATGGACGGCTGGCCGTAGCGCATGGCAAGTGCGACCGGCACGGATGTGCGCGCGGCAAGTTTTTCCCGAACCTGGCGCGAGGTCGCGATGAGCGGCGAGCCGTCCGGCGTCCAAACCTTGGCGTAGGCATGCGCGGAGCGCTTGGGCCGCGTGCGCAGGATGATGCCCTCGAGCAGCAGCCAGCGGAGCGGCGCGGACAGGTCGAGCACGCGTTCGTCGCCCAGGAATTCGCGCAGGTAGCGGCGCACATCGGGCACGGAAGGCGATTCGGGCGAACCGAGGTTGACGAGAAGGACCGCTTTTTTTGCCATGCTGGAAAAAGCAAGTAACAAGTAACAAGGATCAAGGATCAAGATTACTTCACGGGCGGCGCAAGCCGCGGACTCACTTGTTACTTGCTGGACGCGCGCTATCTGGCGCGCGACGACTGGATCTGGCGGATGAGGCGGTGCGTATTCTCTGGAGTGATGCGGTCGGTGACGACCGTCGCCGGGTAGTTGTGCTCGATGTCGAGCCTCAGGCCGTCTTCCTCGCCGGGCCGCACGAATTGCTCGACGAAGTCGAGCCCGCCGCGCGAGCGCAGCCAGCCATAATAGGAGTCGATGTCGTCGGACTCCACCACGATGTCGAGCCGCAGAAAAACCGAACAATAAAGCGTGAGGTCTCGATACGAGAGAAACCACGTGGGCGGATTTACCAGCTGGTCCCGGATGATGAGTGTCATCGAGCGAAGCGTTTCCTTCCTCTAGCAGTAGTATTGCCAAAATCACCATAAGGCGAAGAAATTTTTAACGAAAATCCAATCAATGGCATCAGGGGACTCTTGCCTTTTTCGGCGTGGGCCGCCGTGCTGGTGATGGACGACAAATTTTTATGACCACTCCGCGCAAACCTGTAGTTCTCATTATTCGCGACGGCTGGGGCCGGAACCCGTTTCCCGAGCAAAACGTTTTCAATGCCGTGTACCTCGCCAAAAAGCCCTGCGACGACCTGCTGCATAAAAAATATCCGCATGCCCTGGTCTTTGCCGGCGGCTATGCCGTCGGCCTGCCCGAAGGCGTGATGGGCAACAGCGAGGTCGGCCACGAGAACATCGGCGCGGGCCGCATCGTCGAGCAGGAGCTGCTGCGCCTGAACATGCTTTTTTCCAAGAAGCGCCTCGCGACGAATGCCGCGTGGAACAAGGTGGTCATGCACGTGCAAGCGCACCGCTCGCGCCTGCACCTCATGGGCATTGTGTCCGACGCCGGCGTGCACGGCATGCTCGAGCATCTCTACGGCATCCTGCGCCAGGCGAAAACGGACGGCGTGAAGGAAGTTTTTATCCACGCTTTCACCGACGGCCGCGACACGCCGCCGATGAGCGGGTTGGAATATATCAAGCAGGTCGAGAAACAGTGCAAAAAAATAGGCCTGGGCAAGATTGCCACGGTCTGCGGCCGCTTTTGGGCGATGGACCGCGACAACCGCTGGGAGCGCGTGAGCAAGGCTTACTTCATGCTCACCGGGAAAAAAGCGGAGGCCACCGCGCCCAGCGCCGAAGCGGCCGTGTCGCAGTATTACAAGAATCCGCTCACCGAAACGCAGAAGGGCGACGAGTTTGTCGCGGCCACGTGGGTGGTGGGCGCCGACGGCCAGCCGATCGGGACGATCCGCGATGGCGATGGCATCGTTTTCTACAATTACCGCGGCGACCGCCCGCGCGAAATCACGAAGGCCTTTGTCCTCGATGATTTCAAGGGCTTCGATCGCGGCCCAAAGCTCAATAGCCTCTGTTTTGCGACGATGACCGAGTACGAAGTAGGCCTGCCCGTGGAGGTGATCTCGCCCAAGCCGGAGCCGCTGAAAAACATCCTCGGCCAGGTCGTGAGCGATGCGGGCCTCGCGCAATTCCGCTGCGCCGAGACGGAGAAAAATCCGCACGTCACTTTTTTCTTCAACAATTACCGCGTGGAACCGTTTCCCGGCGAGGACCGGGCCTGCCCGCCGAGCCCGAAAGTGGCGACCTACGACATGGCGCCTGAAATGTCCGCGGCCGAGGTCACGAGGCTCACCAAGGAGGCGATTCTTTCCGGCAAGTACGGCCTGATCGTGGTCAATTTCGCCAACCCCGACATGGTCGGGCACACCGGTTCGCTCTCGGCGGCGATCAAGGCCGTCGAGGTGACCGATCGCGGAGTGGGAGAGTTGCTCGATGCGATTAAAAAAAGGAAAGGCCAGGCGCTGGTTTGCGCCGACCACGGCAACTGCGAGCAGATGTGGGATCCCGTGAACAATTGCCCGCACACCTCGCATACCACCAATCGCATCGAGGCATTTGTGGTCGGCACGAAATTTGCCGGCAAAAAAATGCGGCTGCGCCGGGGCGGCCGCCTTTGCGACCTCGCGCCGACCCTTCTGGAGCTCATGGGTCTTTTCCAGCCAAAGGAAATGACGGGCGAGAGCCTGCTGCCTCATCCGAGGAAGAAGAAGACGGCGAAGAAAAAGTGAAGGGTCCTTGCTGTTCTGGATGTAGCCGGCCTCGCTGAGGCCGGTGTCCGCCTTCACCCTTTCGACAAGCTCAGGGCCATGGCGGACAAGCCGGGGTCAGCGACCCCGGCTACAATTTCAGAACAACGTCCAAGTTTGTGTTTGCCCGTGGGCGGGCCGCTGCGTTTAGCTCGGCATTTACACGATTCGAATCCCCATGAAGCGAACCCATCATTGTGCCCAGCTAAACAAAGCCGATCTCGGCGCCAGCGTGGCGCTGGCCGGCTGGGTCGATTCCATTCGCGACCATGGCGGCATCCTTTTCATCGACCTGCGCGACCGCAAAGGCGTCACGCAGGTGAAGTTCGACCCGCACGTGAACAAGGAACTCGCGGCGCAGGCGGCGCAGGTGAAACCAGAGTCCGTCATCAGCGCGGCGGGGAAAGTCGTCCCGCGTCCCGAGGGCACGATCAATTCCGCGCTGCCCACCGGGGAAATCGAAGTCGATGCAACCGGGCTGGAGATTTTAAACCTTTCCGAGACACCGCCGTTTCCGCTCGA
>DASYOA010000334.1:0-3667 GCA_036008265.1 Opitutaceae bacterium | reverse complement strand
CTGGGGATGATCTTGCGGTCAGTCACGGTGGAAGCATTGGAATAGGCGGGAATGCCGGTGAGATCGGTGTCACCCCAGATGGTTGTGTCTTTCCGCCCGTCGCGGAGTTCGTTGGTGTAGCGCAGGGTGAAGACAGGCTGGTTCGGAAGGTTGACCGTGCCTTCGACCCAAAATTTGGCCCGGTCAACGTAAAGATCTTCCCCGGGCAGGGGCATCCAGGCGTTGTTGGTCGGAAAAAAGCCGCCGACACCGTCGTAGAAGGTGCGGAAGCGCTTGTAGCCGGCATCGATCGAGCCGACCTCGTCTTTGGTTACGTTGAAATGCGCCAGATAGTCCTCGTTTCCGCCGATCGCATGGCCGTCGGTCGTGAGGCTGACATCCTTGGCGGGGTCTTTTTCATAGTGGAAATCTTCAATGCCGCCGGATGTGCCATTGGCGTTATCGGTGCGCGCCTGGAAGGCGTCCTTGTCTTTGGTCACCCACGCATTCTGGCCCGAGAGAGTGATATAGTTGTCAAAGACGGGAAAGGCGTCCGCATTCGTGGCCGTGGCCTGGTCTGTTCCGGCGGCACGAAGGCACGGGAGCACAAGCAACGTGCCAACGAGCAGGCAGGTGGCTCGAATCAAGGCTGAGCGGTTCGCTGGCATGGCCGGTTGGATGGCAAGATTTAGTAGCGGAAGTGGGCGTTGGCATTCGATCCATGCGGGGCTTCATGGCAGCCCGCGTTCCAGCAGGTGCCGTTTTCAAGCCGGCTGGTGTGGTCCTGGCTGCCGGCGATGATCGTGCCGTTGCCGATGGTGACGGGGTGCTCGAGGTGGCACCGCAGGCAAAGATTGGCGTCGCGATCGAGGAGCATCTTGGCGTTCACCGTGCCGTGCGGGTTGTGGCACACGGTGCAGCCTTCACGCATGGCTTCGTGTTCGAAAACGAACGGGCCTTTCTGGGCCGTGTGGCACTGGGTGCAGGTTTCGTTTTGTGACTCCAGGCTGGCGCCGCTACCCCTGATGGCATTGCCCTTGTGCACATCGTGGCAATCCACGCAGCTCATGTGTCCGGCCAGCACGGGATGGGAGTGCGGCAGGCTAAATTCGCCACGCTTGTCGAGGTGGCATTGGAAGCAGGTCTCGGGCGACTTCCTCGGGTTAACGATGGTGCCGGTTGCGCCACCGGACTCGACATGCTTGCTCCCGGGACCGTGGCACGCTTCGCAACCGAGGCCTTTGGCGTTTGCGCCCGCGATCATGATCTTGGCGTGGGTGGCGCTCGCAAAGCCCTTGGTTATTTCCTCATGGCATTGGGCGCATTCCTGGGAACCGACGAATTTCGCGCCCGCGACCTGGGGAGGCGCGACCACGATGCGATCGGTCATGACGCAGGAAACAAGCAGGATCGCCCAAACGCTGATCCCGCCAAGGATCAGGCTAACTTTGGCGTAGCGTAGGTTTGGGATCATCTGGCGGATGCTTAATTAGACTGAGCACAGTTAGTATGGCTGAAATTTCCACGCCTGCCTGTGCAGTAATTGTCCAAGACTGGGCGTTCTTTGTGGGTTGTTCGTCGGGCTCTCCATGGGGAAAGCGTTTCGCAGTTTCTGGCCACGCGAGTGTGGGCCGGAAGGCCGCAGGGCGATATGGGGTGTTAGCCTACCGACAAATATTTTCCGACGGTTTACGCCGGTGAACATTCGCGCGTCGCTTTCATGAACCGTCCGGGATCCGCGCGTGGAGTGCTATTCCTGTTGAGATGCCTCCGCTTCTCGGTTTGTTGATGGGTTTTTCTTCGCCCCATGATTGTCCCTCCCTCGATTGGTTTTGGCATCGTCGGCGTCGGCATGATCGCCGACTACCACGCGCAGGCGATCCGTGACGCGCACGGCGCCCGCCTGGTCGGCGTCGCCGGACGCTCGGAAGAAAAAGTCCGGGTCTTTGCGGAAAAACATCGCGTGGCATTTTCGACGACGCGCATCGAGGAACTGGTGGCGTGTTCCGATATCGACGTGATTTGCGTCACCACGCCGAGCGGCGCCCACCGCGATGTCGCGCTGGCGGCGATCCGCGCCGGCAAGCATGTCGTCATCGAAAAGCCGCTCGAGATCACGGTGGAGCGCGCCGATGAAATTCTGCGCGCGGCCGATGCGGCCGGCGTGCGGGTGGCGCCGATTTTCCAGGCGCGTTTTGGCGAAGGCGCACGCGCGGTGAAAGCCGCGCTCGAGGCCGGGCGTTTCGGGCGGCTCGTCCTGTGCAGCGCCTATGTTAAGTGGCATCGCGCCCCGGAATATTATACCGGCTGGAAAGGCACGCTCGCGCTCGATGGCGGCGGTGCGCTCATCAACCAGGCCATCCACGCCATCGACCTGCTGCAGTGGTTCGCCGGCCTGCCGAAGGAAGTTTTCGCGTGGAAAACCCGCCGCGTGCACACCGACATCGAGGCCGAGGACACCGCCTGCGCCGCGTTGCGGTTCGCGCACGGCGGGCTCGGCGTCATCGAGGCCAGCACCGCGATCTACCCGGGCTGGCAGCGGCGCATCGAGATTTGCGGCGAGCACGGCTCGGTCGCGCTGGAGGACGATTTTATCGCGCGCTGGGATTTTTGCGCGCCGCTGCCCGGCGACGACGCGGTGCGCGCCGCGAAGCCGGACGACCGCATGCGTTCCGGCGCGAGTGCGCCGAACGCCATCAGCCATCACGGGCATCTGCGGCAGATTCAGGATTTGATCGACGCCCTGCATCACGGTCATCCCCCGGCCATCGACGGCCGCGAGGCGCGCAAGACCGTTGCGCTCATCCGCGCGATTTATGCCTCGGCTGAAAGCGGCCAGCCGGTGAAACTGGCCTGATCCCCCTCATATTTTCCAGTGATGTATCAGTTTGCCTATTTGTCATTCCGAGCCGTGCGAGGTACCGAGGCCGAAGGCCGACAGTCTGACATCTCACGATTTGATTCGGTGAGATCCTTCGCTTCGCTCTGGATGACAACGTTGAGGGTTGTATGCAGGATACCATCGCCAAACTGATACACTATCTATTTTCCAGCTTTATGGTTCCCGCTCCAACCCCATGACAACCTCTGTCCAACCGTGGTGGCGTGCGTTCAAGCGCGAGCATTGGATTATTTTCATCGCCGCTTCACTGGCCTGGCTCTTCGATTGTTTCGAACAGCAGTTTTTCAATCTCGCACGTGACAGTGCGATGGAAGATCTCCTGCGCGACAAAGCCAGGGCGACCGAGTATGCCACCTACACCACGTCGGTTTTTCTGGTCGGCTGGGCGTTGGGTGGGCTCATCTTCGGGGCGTTGGGTGACCGCTTTGGCCGCGCCCGAATGCTTACCGTTTCGGTGCTGAACTATTCCCTTTGCACCGGCTTGAGCGCTTTTGCCACTGGCTTCGCAAGCTTTTGCGGATTTCTTTTTTTCACGGGCATCGGGGTGGGAGGCATCTTCGGATTGGCGGTCGCCTTGGTGGCCGATTCCATCCCGGATGAAACCCGGGCGCCGGCGCTCGGCCTCCTGCAAGCCCTGTCCACTTGGGGCAATATTGCCGCCGGCCTGATCGGCATCGGTATCGGTTGGCTCGCGGTCCGACAGCTCCTGCCGTTGGGCCTGAAGCCGTGGCAGGCGGTGTTCCTCGTTGGCGCGGCCCCCGCCTTGCTGGCGGTTTTTGTCCTCGC
>DASYOA010000333.1:0-4211 GCA_036008265.1 Opitutaceae bacterium | reverse complement strand
GTCGTGTTCGACCCAGCCGGGGCGGGGGAAATGCTGCGCAAATTCCTGCTGGGCGCTGGCACGGGGCCGGCCGCCACGGTCGAAGACGATGGCACGCGAGGAAGTGGTGCCTTGGTCGAGCGCCAGGACGAAACGGGGCATGCATTAAAGATAGCGCAGGCGGAGCTGCGCGCCAAGCTGCAACCATCACAGGCTTACAAGCGTCAATCTGGGTGAAACCTTGCAAAACAAGTGCGGTCAGACACTTTGCGTGGAACTCCCTTCAACCATGAAAATGCCCATCTGTCTCGCCCTTGCCCTGCTGGCGGCGGTGCCCGGTCGCGCGCAAGTTTTTGGTCCGAATGCAACCGGCGGCCTATTGCTCGGCGGTCTTGCGGGCGGCATCATTGGCCATAACGACCACAACCAGACCGGCCGGGGCATTGCCATCGGCGCGGCCTCCGGCCTGATTCTCGGCTCCATCGCCGACCAGGCAAATGACGACTATTACCAGCGGCCGAATTACTACGTGTACCGGCGGCCTCCGGCCTATTACTATTCAGATGCCGATTATGACTACGATTACGCGCGGCCCGATTATGCCGTGTCCGGCGCGCTGCTGGGTGGTCTCGCGGGCGGCATCATCGGTTATAACAATCACTATCAGACCGGTCGCGGGATCCTGATCGGCGCGGCCTCGGGCCTGATCCTTGGCTCCATCGCCGAGCATGCGGCTCGCGAACGCGAGCTGGCGACGGAGCGGCCGGTATATATTTCCGCGCCGGCCGAACCAGCTCCGGCTCCGGCGGCGCCTGAGTCGCAGCCGCAAGTTGCTCCCGCGGCCCCGACCACGCCCATGAGCAGCGCCAACAGCCTTTTTGGTCGCAATTGATGCGAGTCAGCAATAACCCCCGAGATCGCCACCCATCGCCCGCGAAAGTTTTCCCACACCATGAACACCATCCACCGTTTCCTTGTTCTCTCCAGTGTCGCCGCGACCGCGGCGTTTTTTGCCGGCTGCGCCAGCGAAGGCGTGAAGAATCCCTCGGGCGTGCCCGTCACCCAGATGAATCCCGACGAGCAGGGCTTTGTCGCCGGCACCGGCGTCGAGTCGCAGGACCTCGTGACCGTCACCGACAAGATGGCGCGCAGCATCCTCAGCACACCCGCCATCGCCAGCGCGACCACGCCGCCGCGCATCGTCATCGATCCGGTCGAGAACGCCACGCGCTTCCCCATCGACAAGAATCTGTTCTCCGACCGCATCCGCATTATGCTCAATTCGAAGGCCACCGGCCGGGTCGTCTTCCTGGCGCGCGACCGGATGAAGGCGCTTGAACACGAGCGCGAGCTGAAGCAATCGGGCCAGGTCACGTCGAGCTACGACCCAAACCCGGTCGCCTTCAAAGGCGCGGATTATTTTCTCACCGGCAAGCTCGAGGGCCTGACCACGCAGACTTCGGCGGGCACGAGCGATTATATTCTCTACAGCTTCCAGCTCATCGATGCCCGCACGAGTGAAATCGTCTGGGAAGACTCGGCTGAAATCAAAAAACAAGGCCTCGAAGACGCGGCTTACCGCTGATGGCGCCGCGCGCACCCGCGCTCCCGCGTCTTATGGCTCCAAGGAAACATGAACCCACGGGCCGACTCACGCTGCTGCTTTTTTGGCATCGCAGGGTGGTCGCGTTGCTCATGCTGGCCGCCTTCGAACTGTTGACCGGCTGCATGGACGGGCCGGCGCCGCGCCCTGCCATCGCCTACACCGGCAACCCCATCGTCGATGGCAATGCCGAGCTCGCCGCGGCGCCGCCCAAGGATCGTGTGCTGTGGGACGACCGCATCGCCGCCACCGGGTTGCGCCTGGGCAACTTCGATGAAGCCAAGGCCAAGCTCGACGACGCCATCGTGCGCGGCGGCGGCATCATCAACAATACGGCCGACGCGGCCAAGGCCCGCAGCCTTTTCCACCCGGAGGATACGAAGACCTTTATCGGCGAGCCGTACGAGCGGGTCATGGATTATTATTACCGCGCCATTATTTACTGGCGCGATGGCGAGCCCGACAACGCCCGCGCCTGCTACCGCACCGGTCAGGTACTCAGCAGCGATGTCCAGACGCATCAGTATAAAAGCGACTTCGTGCTGCTCTATTATCTCGAGGGGTTTGCCTCGGAGAAACTCGGCGAGGACGCTTCCGATATCCTGGCCCGTGCCCAGGCGCTCACCAAGCGTCACCTGCCGCCTTACAGCAAAGACGCCAACGTGCTCGTCTTTGCCGAATACGGCCATGGCCCGGTCAAATACGCCGGCGGCGAATACGGGGAACAGCTCCGCTTCTATACCGAGGAATCACGCATCCGCTCCGCTCGCCTGACGGTCGAGGGGCACAAAGTCTGGCTGCCGCCCTACGACAATCTCAACTATCAGGCCACGACGCGCGGCGGCCGCGTCATGGATCACATCCTCGGCAACAAGGCTGTGTTCAAGGGAGCCACCAACACCGTCGGCAACGTCGCCCTCGTCGGGGCCGCCATTGCCGCCAATCAAGATTCCCGCCAGGGCAACGAGGCCGCGGTCGGCCTTGCCGCGATCGGCCTGATCAGCAAAATCGCCTCTGCCGCCACCACGCCCCGGGCTGACATCCGCGCCTGGGACAATCTCCCGCAATTCCTCAGCTTCGCCGCCCTCAAGCTAGCCCCTGGCGATCATTCCGGCCAGATCGAGTATCTCACCAGCGATGGCGAGCCCGATCCCGAACTCACCCGCGAGGTCACCCTTACCGTTCCTGCTGATCCTTCGGCTAATACCATCGTCTTTTTGAGTGAACTCCCGCACTAATCCGCAGTCACACCCCTTACCTGACTTATGAAAACCGCATTCCCTGCCCTCGCCGCCACCGCGGTCCTTGCGCTCCTCGCCGGTTGCTCCACCCCCGGTCCGTATGCACCGCAGGATACGACGAAATACACCATCGAGAACACCAACCAGTTTGTCCTGCTCGACGAGCCCACGCAGACGTCCGTCACCTGCACCGGCATTGAGCCGCGCACGCTGTCCGACGGCCGTCTCGACATCGTCGCCCTCGTGAAAAACCGCGAGGACCGCCGCATCCAGGTGCAGGTCCAATGTGTGTTCAAGGACGACCACGGGTTTTCCACCGGCGATGAGACGCCGTGGGAAAATCTCATTCTCGCGGAAAACTCCACCGAGGCCGTGCACTTTACCGCCATGAACACCCAGGCCAAGAATTTCACCATCCGCGTCCGCCAGGCGCGCTAAACCTTGGAGCATATTGCCATGAAAATCCCCATCCTTTTCCTTTCCGCGCTCAGCCTTTTGCCTGCGACCCTCGTCCTGGCGGATGAACCGCCCGAGCCACCCGTGCCCGTGGTGCCGACGATGCCACCTCCGCCCGTCACGCGCCCACCCGACAACCAGCAGCTTTACGGCGGCCCGGCGCCGCTCGTCACGCCCGAGGCCGCCAAGGCCCTCATCGATAAATTCCGCGCCGCCTTTGCCGAGAACGATAAGAATCCGCGTTTCATCTTCTACGTCAATCGCGAGCTCATTGACGCTGAATCCGGCCTCAAGCTCACCAGGCGCACCGAACGCACCGAGGCCGGCGAAGCGGAGACCAGCAATGGCGCGCCCACGCAGGACGACAAGATCGTCGCGCACAACACCTACGAAGCCAAGGATACGTCCGCCCCCACGCTCACCGATCGCCAGACCGTGCGGGACGTCGAGCGCCTGTTCGGCCGCCCCTTCCGCGCGGCCGGCGCCAGCCTCGCCGACCAGCAAGTCGCCGCTTCGCTGCTGGCCGACAAGCCTTTTGACACCTTCGCCGCCGTCGGCGGCGACCAGGCCCGCAAGGATCGCGAAGCGCTTGCCAACGTGGCCGATATCGCCGTCGAGGTTCTCGTTTCCAGCCGTGAGGTCACCGTGACCACGATTTCCGGTGAAGCCGTGGTGACCGTGCCCGATATGCAGGCGACCGCCATCCGCCTGAAGGATTCCGCCATCATCGGCCAGGCTTCATCGAGCGACATTCTTGGCAAGGATCCGCAGGCCGGCCGGATCGCGCAACGCTACGACGTGCGCGATATCACCGAAGCCACGGCCCTTGCGCTGATGCAGGACATGCTCACCGGCGCGAAATAAAACGGGCGGACTTTTGTTGGTGGAGCGCGGCGTCCCCGGCCTTCGTAGCTTTAGCGAAGTAGGCCCGA
>DASYOA010000332.1:0-2681 GCA_036008265.1 Opitutaceae bacterium | reverse complement strand
GCGCAGGCCCGCGCGTCCGATGCGCGCCGCGCTGCCGGGCAGGCGAGCGGGCCTCTCGACGGCATCCCTGTCGGCATTAAGGACGTCATCTCCGTCGCCGGCCAGCCGCTGACCGCATCGAGCAAGATGCTCGCGAACTTTATTTCGCCCTACGACGCGACTGTCACGCGCAAGCTCAAGGATGCCGGCGCCATTTGCTGGGGCCGCCTCAATCTCGACGAGTTCGCGATGGGCTCGTCCACCGAAAACTCCGCTTTCAAGACCACTTGCAACCCGTGGGATCTCACGCGCGTGCCCGGCGGCTCGTCGGGCGGCAGCGCCGCGGCCCTCGCTTCGGGCGAGGCGATTGCCGCGCTCGGCTCCGACACCGGCGGTTCCATCCGCCAGCCGGCCGCGCTTTGCGGCGTCGTTGGCCTCAAGCCCACCTACGGCCTGGTTTCGCGCTACGGCCTCATCGCCTTTGCGTCATCGCTGGACCAGATCGGCCCGTTCACCCGCACGGTCGAGGACGCGGCGGTCTTGCTCGGCGCCATTGCCGGCCACGATGCGAACGACTCGACCTCATTCAAAGCCGAGATCCCCGACTACCGCGCCGAGCTCGCGAAACGCCAAGGCCCGTGGAAGCTCGGCATCGCCAAGGAATATTTTGCCGAAGGCATCGATCCCGAGGTGAACGCCGCCGTGCAGGCGGCGATTGCCTACTACAAAAAACTCGGCTGCGAAATCCGGGAGATTTCCCTGCCGCACACAAAGTATGCGGTTGGCGTTTACTACATCATCGCCACCGCCGAGTGCTCGTCCAACCTCGCCCGTTTCGATGGCATCCGCTACGGCCATCGCTCGAAGGACGCGACCGACGCCCTGAATATTTATTTCAAGTCGCGGGCCGAGGGCTTTGGCCCCGAGGTGAAACGCCGCATCATCCTCGGCACCTACGTGCTGAGCAGCGGCTACTACGACGCGTATTACCTGCGCGCGCAGAAAGTCCGCACGCTCATCCGCCGGGATTTTCTCAACGCTTACCAGGAAGTGGACGCCATCCTCACTCCGACTTCGCCCACGCCCGCGTTTAAGAAAGGCGAGAAGGCCGCCGACCCGCTCGCGATGTATCTCAGCGACATCTACACCATCGGCGTGAACCTCGCCGGCCTGCCCGGCATCAGCCTGCCGTGCGGCTTTTCGAAAAGCGGCCTGCCCATCGGCCTGCAAATCATCGGCCAGCCCTTCAAGGAAGCCGACCTGCTCGCCATCGCCCGCGCCTACGAACAAGGCCACGACTGGCACACAAAACATCCCGCACTGTAAATTGAACCACGGAGGCACAGAGATCACAGAGGGGATTATTGGTGCCGCGATTGAAGTCCACCGGCACCTTGGGCCTGGCATGCTTGAGTCGGTCTATGAGGCAGTTTTGGCTTACGAGTTGGCTCAGCGAGGCCTTGAAGTTGAGCGGCAAAAGGCCGTACCACTCGTTTATAAAGAATTGAACTTTGATGAAGGGTATCGACTTGATTTGCTGGTAGCCCGCCAGGTCATAGTTGAGCTAAAGTGTGTAGAGGCTTTGCTTCCAATTCACGAAGCGCAGCTCTTATCCTATCTCAAGCTGACCGGTCTTAAGGTCGGCCTACTCATCAATTTTAAAGTTCCAGTCCTCAAACAAGGCATTAAACGGCTCGTCAATTAGCTCTCAGTGTCCTCTGTGCCTCCGTGGTTCAAAATCTAATATGAAATACGAAGCGGTCATCGGTCTCGAGGTTCACGTCCAAATCAAGACGCGATCCAAGATGTTCACGCGCGTCGCCACCGGCTACGGCGCGGAGCCGAACACGCTGACCGATCCCGTCGTGCTCGCGCTGCCCGGCGTGCTGCCGGTCATGAACAAGGCCGCGCTCGACGCGGTCATCAAGTCCGGCCTCATGCTGGGCTGCGAGATCGCGCCGGTCTGCAAATGGGACCGCAAAAATTATTTCTATCCCGATTCGCCGAAGAATTACCAGATCTCGCAGTACGACCAGCCCATCTGCCTCGGCGGCACGGTCGAGATCGAGCTGCCCGGCCCCGCGCGCAACGTCATGGGCGAACACAAGAAAATCCCGCTCACGCGCATCCACCTCGAGGAAGACGTCGGCAAGCTCAACCATTCCGCCACCAGCTCGCTCATCGATTACAACCGCGCCGGCACGCCGCTCATGGAAATCGTTTCCGAGCCCGCGATGCACACGGCCGACGAAGCCTACGCCTACCTGACGTCGCTCCGGCAGACGATGATCTACGGCGGCATCTCCGACTGCGACATGGAGAAGGGCCAGCTGCGCTGCGATGCCAACATTTCCATCCGACCCATCGGCGAAACCACGCTCGGCACGAAGGTCGAGCTGAAGAACCTTAATTCGATTTCGTTCGTGCGCGACGGCATCGCCCACGAAATCAAGCGTCAGATTTCTTTGGCCGAGTCCGGCGGCACGATCGTGCAGGAGACGCGCGACTACGACGGCCAGACCGGCGTCTCGCAATCGCTCCGCTCGAAGGAAATGGCGCACGATTATCGTTATTTCCCCGATCCCGATCTCATGCCGGTGAAAGTGGACGAGACATGGAAACAAAAGCTGCGCGCCGAATGCCCCGAACAGCCGTTCGACAAGCAGGCACGCTTTCTCAAGCAATACCAAATTCCCTACACG
>DASYOA010000331.1:0-7212 GCA_036008265.1 Opitutaceae bacterium | reverse complement strand
TCTTCATTGTGCTACATGATTGTAGCACAATGAAGACAACGACCATCCGCGACCTGCGGAACCACTACTCCCAGGTGCTCCGCTGGGTTTCAGCCGGCGAGGAAGTCCAGATCACCAAGCGCGGCAAGATCGTTGCCAAGGTCGTCCCGCCACAGCCGGTCTCGCCGCGGAAACTGGATTGGAAGGAAAGCGCCGCCTTCAAGCGTGCGGATTGGTCGCACAAACTAAGCGCGGCCGAAAGCGCCGCCGTGCTCGCGGACAGCCAAGGGACCTGACATGGCCATCAGCATCGCTGATACGAGTTTTCTGTTTTCCCTCTATGGAAACGATGCCCGCACAGCATCGGCCAAGGCCTGGGTGCAACGAAAAAATCAGCCGACCACGATTACCGCGCTCAGTCGCTATGAACTGGGCCATGCGATGCGGTTCGCCGCCTTCCGCAAAGTCATTTCCCCAACGGACGCCCTCGCCTCCCTGGCTGCATTTGAAGCGGATTTGCAAGCCGGCTATCTCCAACTCGCGCCATGCGATTTTTCCGTCATCGTCGAAGAAGCCCGCCGGCTGTCGGATCGCCACACCCTGGCCGGCGGACATCGTTCATTCGATATTTTGCACGTCGCCACCGCACGGGTCGTCAAAGCGACCGCCTTCCTCACCTTTGATGCCAACCAAAGAAAGCTGGCCGGCGCCGTCGGGCTGACCGTCGCACCTTGATCCACCTTCATTTAATTGAACAAATGAACAACCGCCAAGCTTTTTTAACTACGGGCGTAGTTGACGACGATCGCAGTTAAACTTAATCTGGCCTCACCATGAAGGAATTTCCCATTTCCACCCGGTATACGGCTGAAGAATTGAAGCAGCTTGATGCCACCGCCAGGCAATGCCACGTGTCCCGGTCCGAGCTGATCCATGCCCGGTCCCTCGGCAAGGTCGTGACGACCCACGAACTTGCTGATTGGGCCGAATCAGAACTTGCCAAAAGCGCCGCACGAAAGGCACGCCGTGGCTCCCGCGCTGCTTGATTCCTCATTCTTGATTGATCTTGAACGAGAGATAGAAGCCGGCGTGGCCGGCCCAGCCATGGCCTGGCTTCGACGGAATCGTGGCCTGGCTCAACGCCCGCTCCTCGTCAATTGCGTCTCCGTTGCCGAATTCCTGGAGGGCTGCCGCGACTCAAATGAGGGACTACAGTTTATTTCCCGCTACATGCCCCAGAACATCGGCTTCCAACACGCAACCAAGTGCGCCGAGCTGCAGCGGCGGGCACGCAAAAACGGCACGCGCTTTGGCGAAAATGATGCCTGGCAGCTCGCGTTTGCCGAATGCGCACGGGCAGCCGTGGTTGGTCGCGACCGCAAGGCCTTCCGTCATCTCGGAACCCGCTATGAAGAATTTACCGGTAATTAGCCGCAAGAACCGGGTGGGCGCGGCCAGCCTTTGGTGATAGGTTATCGGCGTGAACGATTATGAACGAATTGCCCGCGTCATCCGGTATCTGGACGAATGCCACACCGAGCAGCCGGACTTATCCACTTTGTCCAAGCACGTCGGGTTAAGCCCGTTTCATTTTCACCGGCTGTTCACCACCTGGGCGGGCATCACGCCGAAAGATTTCCTCCAGTGCCTGACGCAATCCCACGCCCGGGAATTGCTGCGCAAAGGAAGAAACATCCTGGACGTGGCCATGGACACGGGGCTTTCCGGTCCCGGGCGCTTGCATGATCTCTGTGTCAACCTGGAAGCCGCCTCCCCGGGCGAATTAAAGTCCGGCGGCGCGGGATGGACCATCGACGCCGGGGTTGCGAGCAGCCCATTCGGCCGCTGCCTGGTCGGGCAAAGTCCGCGTGGAATCTGCCATTTTTCGTTCGTCGATTCCGGGAATTTGCCGGCCGCCCTCGCCGCCTTGCAAGCGGACTGGCCGAACGCGCGGCTGCATCGTGATGACTCGATCGCCACGCGACTGAGCGCCCGCATTTTTTCCAGGAACCGCCCTGCCCGCGCGCAATCTCCCTTGCGGGTGCTGGTTCACGGCACCGCTTTTCAGGTGCGTGTGTGGCAGGCGCTGTTGAAAGTTCCCTCCGGCGCGTTGGTCAGTTATGGAAGCCTGGCCGCGGCACTGAACCAGCCTATCGCAGCCCGCGCCGTCGGATCAGCCGTGGGCCAGAACTCGCTGGCCTACCTGATTCCCTGCCATCGCGTAATTCGTGAGACGGGCATCATCGGCGATTATCGGTGGGGTTCGGTTCGCAAGCGCGCGCTTTTGGCCTGGGAGAGCGCGCATGTTAGCAACGCGCACCGAACCTCGAACATTGAACGTCGAACCACTGACTAAGACATTTCGATCTCGATCCTTTTTACCGCGGATTACGCGGATGATCACGGATTCATGGCTTCCTAATTAAAATGATCGGATAGTTGAATTAAGAAGCGATGGATCCAGGAACATTCTTTGTGCTCTATGTGTTCTTTTGTGGCCACCTCATTTGCTGGTGTTCTCGTGCTCTCCGCGTCCTCTGCGCTGAGCGTTAAGGCTTGAATCTGGCGCGGGGCGTTTCGCCAATGGATCCATGCCTTTGCCGTCTGCCATCGTGATGGGTTTATTCTATTTTCTCTCCGAGGTTTTCATCGGCCGCGCACGGCGCACAAAAGATTTCTCCAAGGACAGCGGCTCATTGCGCACCCTGTGGTTTACCATCCAAATCAGCCTCATGGTTGGCATCGCAACCGCCTACGCCGTGCCGGCGGCACGAATTCATCCCGGCCGGCTTATCTATCCAGCCGGCTTTGGACTTTTTGCCTTGGGCCTGGTCCTGCGGTGGTGGGCGATAATTCACCTCGGCCGGTTTTTCACGGTGAACGTCGCCGTCGCCACCGATCACCGGGTGGTGGATTCCGGGCCGTATCGCTACATCCGGCATCCGTCGTACACCGGCGGCTTGCTGGCCTTTCTCGGCATCAGCCTTTGCCTGCTCAATGCGCTTTCGATCCCGATCATCATGATCCCCATATTCCTGGCGTTCCGAAAACGCATAGGGATCGAAGAGGCCGTGCTGACCACGGCGTTGGAACCGAATTACCGGGAATATATCCGTCGAACGAAGCGTTTGATCCCGTTTGTGTATTGAATCGTTCCCGTTCTCATTCTTCCAAATTCATGAGAACGATAGAACGAGAATGATGTGGCTCAGCGAAACCTACGGTTTCTCGATCAGCACCACGCGCGTTCCGTCCGGATCGATGCAACTCGCCTCGTGTTTGTCATCGGATATCGTCGGTGGAGCAAAACCGGCCGTCTTCGCGCGCCCGGTCAATATTTCCGCCGCCTTGGTTGCACCGGGCACCTCGAGGTAGAATTGCGCAACCGCGCGCGCCGGATCGGCACCTGGTTTCTTTTCGTAGGGCCGCAGGTCGAGATAGTCGGTCCCATCCGGCACCTGCAGGTGGACAGAATGCGGCGTACCCGTGCCACTGTCCCGCCAGATTTCCTTGAAACCGAGAATATCGCGGTAGAAATGCAACGACGCCTCTAAATTTGAAACTGCCAGCGAAGCGGTTAACAGATGGGTGGAGATGCGGGTGGCCGTCAGGTTCTTTCCCTGGTGCTTCAGCAACTGGCCCTCCGGCTCAAATTGCGTGATTTCAAGGGTATGGCCGTCGGGATCCTTCACGTTTAAAATCATGTCGCCGATATGGCCCCGCACGGCGGGACCGGTTTTAACACCGTGGGTGGCGAGACAATCGTGCACCGCTATGATGTTGTCGGTCTCAAGACCGACGTGATCAAGATTGTCCCCATCAGGCAAAATTTTTGCGGCATTGGGAAAGAGCAGGATCACCTGGCGTTCATTCACCTTGATCACGACCATCTGCAGGGTGCCATCCGGATGGTTCAGCACATACGGCTCATCGAATCCCAGATAGTTTTTGTAGAAGGCCCGCGCTTTCTCGATGTCGCGCACCCAGAAACCGACGTGGTAGAGAGCGGGAAGGTGGAAATTTCGACTGGTTCCATCCGCCGCAAGCCGGATGGCGGCAAGGCCGAAAGCCAGCAAAACCCAGGCGGATCGTTTGAAGGCAAAGTTCATGGGGATTTTTCAGGGATTGGCACGCGGCTTTCAGCGGAATAATGCAGCAGAGATCGAAACTTTCTTTCCACCCGTTCGACAGGCTCAGGGTTACGCTAGGACAAGATGGCGGACACGCATCGGACGTAAAGCCCATACCTACCCCATGAAAAAACCCAGCTTCCTATTCAGCCTGCTGCTCACCGCCGTCGTCGCGCGAGCAGAGGTTCCAGAAACCACGGGGGTGTTTCCCCTCTCCACTCCGGAACTCGCGACCGCCCGCGATCGGCTCGCGCATGGCGATGCATCGCTCGAGCCCGCACTGGCTGCGCTGCGCGCCGAGGCCGACCGGGCGCTCAAGCTCAGGCCTTTGTCGGTGATGGACAAGCTCCGCACGACGCCCAGCGGCGACAAACACGACTACATCAGCCTCGCTCCTTACTGGTGGCCCGACCCAAAAAATCCGAAAGGGCCGTACATCCGCCACGATGGCCTGCGAAATCCGGAAGCTGAGGATGGGAAGTTCTCCGACCATTCGGCCTGGGCTAAAGTATCCACGGCGATCCGGACGCTCGGTCTCGCCTATTATTTCACGGGCAACGAAGCCTACGCCGAGCATGCCGCCAAACTGGCGCGAACCTGGTTCCTTGACCCGGCCACGCGCATGAACCCCAATCTAAATTTCGGCCAGTATGTCACCGGCATCAATGAGGGCCGCGAGGAAGGCATCATTGAGTTCCTTTCGCTCGTCCCGGCCTGTGATTCGCTCACCCTCATCGGCACCTCGCCGGCCTGGACGAAAAAAGATACGGAGGCGTTCCACGCGTGGCTCGGCGCCTACTTCACCTGGCTGACGGAAAGTCCCACCGGCCGGGCCGAAGCCGCCGCGCTCAACAACCATGGCACGTGCGACGACGTGCAAATCGCGTACATCGCCCTGCTGCTTGGAAAAACGGATTACGCCAAAAAGCTCCTGGTTGATGACTTGCAGAACCGCCTCGCCCGGCAGGTCGAGCCCGATGGCCGCCAGCCGCTGGAACTCGCGCGCACCAAGTCACTCAACTACAGCCTTAAAAACCTGGAAGGACTTTTTGCCCTGGCCGAGCTCGGCGATCGCGTGGGCATTGACTGGTGGAACTACGCCACGCCCGACGGCCGGAGCCTTCGCGTCGCGCTGCGTTACCTCGCTCCCTACGCGGATCCGGGCAAACCCTGGCCCAAAGAAGATCTCATCGCGGGCGACCGCACGCGGCTTTTTGCGTTGTTTGCGCAAGTCCTGCGCCGCGGCGACGATCCCCTCTGCCGTGAGATGCTGCGCTTTTCCCCAGCCGACGCGCGCTGGCACCTGCTCTGGCCATGAGCCCTACGTGAAAGGGGCGGGAAGTATCAGGGTATCAGGGTTTTTCAAGTATCAGGAGTATGTGCGTCCAGCGCCCTCTTGTTACTTGATACTTGGCCCTGGCACCTGATACTTTTTCGGCGACTTATTTTCCAGCGAGCATTGGCACGGTCTTCGGCACGGCGGGAGTCGGCGCGGCAGGTTTTGCCGGCGGTGAGCCGGCCGAACCCGTCGAATGGGTCGAACGGACCGGGCGCTTCGTCCACCGGTCGAAATAAACATAAACGACGGGCGTGAGGTAAAGGGTGAGGAGCTGTGAGACGATCAGGCCGCCGACGACCGCAAGGCCGAGTGGCCGGCGCGAAGTGGAACCGGCGCCAAGACCGAGCGCAATGGGCAGCGCGCTGGCCATGGCGGCCAGCGTGGTCATCATGATCGGGCGAAAACGCACGACACAGGCTTCGTAAATGGCCTTTTCCGGATCGTTCACGCCGTGCTCGCGTTCCGCAGCGAGGGCAAAGTCGATCATCATGATGGCGTTTTTCTTCACGATGCCGATGAGCAGGATGATGCCGACATAGCCCATGATATTGAGTTCCTGGCGAAAAGCCCAAAGCGTGAAAAGTGCGCCAAAGCTGGCGGCCGGCAGGCCGGAGAGAATCGTGAGCGGATGGACGAAATGTTCGTAGAGAATGCCCAGCACGATGTAGATCACGACGATGGAGAGAACAATCAGCAGGAGAAGGCCCTGCGTGGACGAGGAATAAGCCTGCGCGGAACCGACGAAATCGCCGCTGATGGTGACCGGCAGGGTTTTTCGCGCGAGCTTGGTGATGGCATCGTCCGCATCGCTCAGCGAAGCGCCGGGCTTCAAGTTGTACGACAGTGTGACCGAGGTGAGCTGGCCGAGGTGGTTGACGGCCAGCGGGCCGATGTCGCGCCGAAGCGTAGCCACACTGTCGAGCGGGATGAGTTTGCCGCTGTTCGAGCGGATGTAAACCAACGAGAGCGACCGCGGATCGCCCTGGAACTCGGGCGCAAGCTCCATGATGACGTAATACTCGTTCGTCGGCGTGTAGATGGTGGAGACCTGGCGTGTGCCGTAGGCGTCGTAAAGGGCATTCTCGATTTGTTCGGGCGTGACGCCAAGGGCCGCGGCGTGATCGCGCTGGATATCCACGCGCATCTGCGGGCTGGAGAGCTGCAAGTCGGAATTGACGTCAACGAGCTGCGGGATCGCGCGAAACCTGGCCTCCATCTCCTGGCTGACCTTATAGAGTTCGTCCAGATCCGTGCCGTAGAGCGAATATTGATAAAGCGACTTGGTGAGCTGGCCGCCGATGCGAATGGACGGTGGTTGCTGCGGATAGCAGCGCAACCCGGGGATCACGGAAAGCTGCTGGCGAAGCTGATTGACAACGACGGAGGCCGGCGGACGTTGATCTCGTGGCTTGAGGCGAAGAATGAGCCGGCCGGAATTCAGGCTATTGCTGCTGCTGCCGCCGCTGCCGAGGGCGGACATGAAGGCCTCGACCGCGGGATTTTTTGCCACGATGGCCGCGGCGGCTTGCTGATGCTGCACCATTTCATCGAAGGAAACGTTTTGCGCGGCCTCCGTGAAAATAAAAATTTGCCCGATGTCGTCGGTGGGAATGAAACCCCGGGGCAGCAGCCAGCCAAAAACGCCGGTGAGCGCGACCGCGAGCACCGCCGCGCCGACGACAGCGGAGCGGTGGCGCAGGCAGATTTTCAGCGTCCGTTCATAGAGTCCGAGCATGGAGTCGAAAATACCCTCCGTCACTGCAT
>DASYOA010000330.1:0-3562 GCA_036008265.1 Opitutaceae bacterium | reverse complement strand
GTTTCGAGTTTTTTATCGAACTCCTGCTCGTTGTGGCTTTCACGCTGGATCTGCGGGATGAGCGGCCCGATTTCTCGGCGCACGTCGTCCACCGTGATGATGTGGTCCTCGACGACGGCGGCGATGCCGTTGGTGAAGCGCAAGTCGAGCCCGTCGTTTGCCAGCGCAGGCATCGCCGCATCCTGGGCGCGGATCAAGGGCGTCGCCGCGGCAAAAACGAGGCAGAGGACAATGCCGGGGACGGAGCGGAAAGAAATCATGGAAGGTTGTGGAGGAACTGAATTATTTCCCTCAACCGTAGAAGCGGCCTTGGGGCGGTCAATCTCGGAAACCGCGTGCCGACCATTACGAGGTCGTCGCGGCGTCCGCTGCCCCGCAGGCACTTCAACCGGCTGCCTTCGGTTGAGACGGAAATGAGGCCTTTTTGTTCCGCCCGCACGCGGATTTCGGTTACCAGCAGCAAGGCGCGCACTTCCGGGCCGAATTTGCCGAAACGGTCGCGCAAATCGCCTTCGATTTGCTTCAATTGCGCGGGGGTCTCGGCCAGTGCCAGGCGGCGATAGAAGTCGATGCGCAGGCGCGTCTCGGCGATGTAGCCGGCGGGCAGGCGGGCCGGGATTTTTGCCACCTCCTCGACCGCGGCGGATTCGGCGTCCTTGAGCGCGGTGTAACTGTCTTCATGCCGGCCGCGCGCCGTTTTTTCGGCCGCGGCTTCGCCAATGAAAACAAAATCGAGCTTCACGTTTGCCCGCACGGCCGCGGCCTGCGATTCGCCCTTGAGCCGCGCGACCGACTGCCGCAGGAGCTGGCAGTAAAGCTCGAAGCCCACCCCGACGATGTGCCCGCTCTGCTCGGCCCCGAGCAGGTTGCCCGCGCCGCGCAGCTCGAGGTCGCGCATGGCGATGCGGAAGCCCGCGCCGAGCTGGTTGTGCGCGCGCAGGGTGCTGAGCCGCTCGCGGGCGATGTCCAGCAGCCGTGTGTGCCGGTGCAGGAGCAGGTAGGCGTAGGCCTGGTGCTTGAAGCGCCCCACGCGCCCGCGCAGCTGGTAAAGCTGCGACAGCCCAAAGCGGTCCGCGCCCTCGATGATGAGCGTGTTGCAGTTGGGGATGTCCAGGCCGCTCTCGATGATGGTCGTGCACACGAGCACCTGGTATTTTTCCGCCACAAAATCGGTCATCGTCCGCTCGAGTTCGCCTTCGCCCATCCGCCCGTGGCCCACGCCGATTTTCAACTCCGGCAGCAACTGGCCCAACCGCGCCGCCACGAGTTCGATCGTCTGCACGCGATTGTGCAGGTAAAACACCTGCCCGCCGCGGCGGATTTCGTGGCGGATGGCCTCGACCACGAGGGCTTCGTCGTAGGTCTTGACAATGGTTTGGATGGGCAGTCGGTCGGTCGGCGGCGTCTCGATGACGCTCATGTCCCGCGCGCCGGTGAGCGCGAGGTAAAGCGTGCGCGGGATGGGCGTGGCGCTCATTGAGAGCACGTCGACGTGGGCGCGCCATTGCTTGAACACCTCCTTGTGCTTCACGCCGAAGCGCTGCTCCTCGTCGATCACCACGAGGCCAAGGTCGTGAAACTTCACGTCGCGCTGCAACAACCGGTGCGTGCCAATCAAAACGTCCACCTGCCCGGCGGCGGTGGCCGTGAGGATTTTTTTCTGTTCCCCCGGCGAGCGGAAGCGGCTGACCATCTCGACCGCGATCGGGTAGCCGGCCATGCGCTCGCGAAACGTGTTGAGATGCTGCTGGGCGAGCACCGTCGTGGGCACAAGGATCGCCACCTGCCGGCCGCCTTGCACGGACTTGAATGCGGCGCGGAGGGCCACCTCGGTCTTGCCAAAGCCGACGTCGCCGCAGATCAGCCGGTCCATCGGCCGCGCGCGCTCCATGTCCGCCTTGGTTTCATTGATGGCGCGAAGCTGGTCGGGCGTTTCGATGAAAGGGAACGAGCTCTCAAATTCCTTCTGCCAGTCGTTGTCCGCCGCGAACGCATGGCCGGGCTGCGCCTCGCGCGTGGCGTGGATGCGCAGCAGCTCGGCGGCGAGGTCGAGCGTGGCGCGCTCGACGGCCGCGCGGGTCTTTTCCCAGCGGTTCGATCCGATCCGGCCGAGTTGCGGCCGCACCTTGCTCAGGCCGACGTAGCGCGAAAGCAAGTGCGACTCCTGCAGCGGCACATGCAAGGTCACGTGGTCGTCGAACTCCAGCGAGATGACCTCGCGCGCGCCGGCGGTCGTTTCGAGTTTCTTCAGCCCGCGGTAAAGCGCGATGCCGTGCTGCAAGTGCACGACGAAGTCGCCCTCGACCAGCTCGGAAAAATCCAGCAACTGGTCCACCTGGGCGCGCTGCGCGATGGCGCGGCGATGCAACGCCGGCCGACGCTGCCGCTGCCGGCCGAAAATCTCCGTCTCGGTGACGACGACCAGGCCGTGGCGCGCCCCGGGCGCGAGTGATGAAATGACCAATGACGAATGATCCGCCTTCGCCAAGGCTACGGCGGACAGGCCAATGACTTTTTTGCAAAACGTGATGCGAAAACCTTCATTGAGCGTGCCGCGCAAAAACCGTGGCGAAAGTTTTTTCAGTTCCGGGTTGTCGGCGAGGATTTCCCGGACGCGCTGTTCCTCGCCGTCCTTCGAGACGACAAACGCCACGCCATAGCCCGCGCGCTGCCAGGCGGCGACCTGGTGAAGAAATTTCCGGCGCGCGTCCTCCTCGACTTGCAGCCGTTCCTGCGCGACGAGCGCATCGTCGGGATAACTGCGATGGTGGGAGAGGCTTTCGGTGTCCCACGTCTGCTCGGCGCCAGCGCCGTCGAAAAGGGTGGAGGATTCGTCGAGGTCGCTCACGCCGAAAACCGCGGCGCATTTTTCCAGGAGCGGCGCGGGCGATGGCCCGCCATCGCGGGTGATCACGTCGAACGCTTCATCGAGCGAGGCCGGCTCGATGAATGCGAGGTGCGCGAGCGGCGTGAGGTAATCGGCGAGGCCGCTCCTGGCCGGGTCGAGTTTTACCCGCGGTGAGGCGGCGAGGGCGATTGACTCGACCGCTTCGCCCGAGCGTTGGGTGACGGGATTGAACGCCTTGATGGACTCGATTTCATCGCCGAAAAAATCCAGCCGGTAGGGCTGGGTGGCCGTGACGGGATAGACGTCGATGATGCCGCCGCGGATGGCGTAGTGCCCCGGTGCCTCGCACACGGCCTCGCTGTCGTAGTCGAGCGCGTGGAGTTTCTCGAGCAGCTCCTGGAACGGCTGGCGTTGTCCGCGCGTGAGTGTGAGCTCGTGCGTGGCGAAGGCCTCGAGGGTGGGCACGGACTGCAGCAGGGCGGCGGGAGTAGTGAGGATGAGAAGAGTTGAGAGTTGAGCGTTGAAAGTTGAGAGACTCCGCCGGGCGCGGAGCTTGGAGAGCACGGTGAGCCGGTCGCTGGACGCGGCGAAGGCCTCGCGCATGTCGCGGCTTTCGGGCAGCGACTCGGGAAAAACCAATACCTCGGGCGGAGGCTTCCCGCCCGCGGCGCCGTGAAAAAACGCGATGTCCTCGGCGAGCGTCTCAGCCGTGCG
>DASYOA010000329.1:0-11398 GCA_036008265.1 Opitutaceae bacterium | reverse complement strand
CTCCGAGCGGGAGCTCGCATTGCAGCAGGCCGAGCAGGCCGCGGCGGCCGACCGCGCCAAGAGCCAGTTTCTCGCCCAGGTGAGCCACGAGCTGCGCGCACCGCTGCAGGGCATTTATGGCTATACCGATTTGATTGAAATGACCCCGCTCGATGTGCACCAGCAGGATTTGTTGTCGAGCCTGCGAGGGCAAAGCACCCTGATGCTGCGGCTGGTGAACGACCTGGTGGACCTGGGTGCGCTGCAGGCGGGCGCGTTTCGCCTGAATCCGGAGGAGGTGGAAATCCATGCGCTGGTGGCGGAGTGCCTGGACTCCGTGCGGACGAGGGCCGAGGCCAAGAACCTGGAAATTTCCTGCCAATTGTATCCCGGCGTGCCGGGGCAGGCGCGCACCGATGGTGCCCGGCTGCGGCAGGTGCTGCTCAACCTGCTGGGCAATGCGGTGAAATACACGCGCGAAGGCAGCATCAAACTGAGGGTGCAGCGTTGCGATCCGGTTGACTTGGGCATGCCCGTGCCGGAATGGGCCCGGATTGGCGTGTGGGTGGAGTTTGCGGTCATCGACACCGGCCCGGGCATCGCTCCGGAGGACCAGCAGCGAATTTTTGAGCCCTTCATCCGGCTGGAGCGCGATCTCGCCGAGCAAGGTGCGGGGCTGGGTCTCGCGCTCACCGGGCGCTTGTGCCACGCCTTGGGCGGCAACGTGCACGTGGAAAGCGATGGCGAGCACGGTTCGAGCTTCATTGCGCGGCTGCCTTTGGGCGTGTCGGGCGAGCCTGCAACCGGCGAAAAACCGGTGACCGACCCGGCCAAGGCCGCCTGGCCGGGCCTGCGCGTCCTCGTGGCCGACGACAACACGCTCATGCGCGAATTGCTCGGCTCGTTTTTGCGTTCACGCGGGGCGCGGGTGACCGAGGTGTCCGACGGCCTGTCCGTGGTGGAGGAATGCCGTGAGCGCATGTTCGATGTCGTGCTGCTCGATATTTCCATGCCATGGCTCGACGGCCATGCTGCGATCCAACGGCTGCGCGGGCCTCGCGGTGCGCGGGGCCAGCCGTGGGTGATCGGACTGAGCGCGCATGCCGGGCCCGAGGAGGAAACGCGCGCCCTGGCCGGGGGCATGGATTGCTTTTTGGTGAAACCGATGTCGCTGGCCGCGCTGGCGGAAGCGATGTTCGCCGCGCCGACGGCACAGCGCGTATGGCGCACCGCGGGGATGGAAACCGGGGAGACCGCCGCGCCGCTGCGCGAGAGACTACTTGAAATTTATGCGCGTGAGACGCCGCGGGTCGTGGACAAATTGCGCGGCGCGGCGCGGGCGCACGACTGGCCGGCGCTGCGCTCGCTCGCCCATTACCTCCAAAACAGTGCTGACGCCTTGGGGGCAGGGCGGTTGCAACGCTGCTGCCACGATTTGGAGTCCGCAGCCAAGGCTGCGGCCGACGATTCGGTCGGCCCGTTGCTGACGGCGGTGGAACTGGCGGCAAACGAACCCCTCGCTTTTAGGCGGAAGCAGCCATTTGTGCATGTCAGGCAACTGGCGCCTGCTTGAAGTGGTAGGTGTCAGGTATCAAGTATCAGGATTAGGAGTCAGGAATCTGAAATCCAATGATGAACGTGGAACTTGGAACCTGATACTTGGTACTTCGGCCTGTGCGGCGGTCACCCGCCGTTTCAAGGAGAATCCACCCAGCCGTGCTTGATGGCATAGCGCACGAGGCCGGACGTCTCGTGAATGTTGAGTTTTTCCTTCAGCGCGGTGAGGTGATTGGAGATGGTTTTGGAGCTCACGTGCAGGCGTTCGGCGGTCTCTTTTGTGCCGAAGCCGTTGGCCACTGAAATCAGTATCTCCCGCTCGCGCGGCGTCAGCGAGTCATTGGCCGGCGTGACTCGGCCGCCCAGCCCGGGAAGCAGGTACTTGCTGCTTTCCGGGCAATAAAATTTGCGGCCGGCGAGAACGTTGGTGAGTGCTTCGCGCAGGGTTTCCAGCGAGGCGCTTTTCAGCACAAACCCCTGTACGCCAGCGGCGTTGGCCTCCTGCACCAGGCTCTCCTCGTCGTTCGAGGTGAGCATAATGAAGCGCATTTCTTTCAGGTGCTGCTTGACCTGTTTCACCAACAGGAGGCCGGAGCCATCCGGCAGCATCCAGTCGACAATGGCCAGGTCGGGCTGGAGTTCGAGGCAGGCGGTGATGCCGCCGGTCACCGTGCCGACAGAGGCGACGATTTGCAGGTCCGGTTCGGTGCGCACGGCATCGCTCAGCAGCTGGCGGATCATGGTGTGATCCTCGACGATAATGATGCGGACTGGATTCATGGCGCGGGATCGTGACAGGCGGCAGCAACCTCGATGCGCAGGCAACAGTTTTTAAGCTTTTTTTAAAAACGTGTCCAAGCAAAACACAGGGAGAACCTCTGGAGCGAGCAGTTTTCGGGAAAACTTCCCGGTTACTGTTTCGATGCCCTCATAGTTGAGCAGGCCGAAGGGTGATATTCTGGAAATAGCTTAGAACACACTTATTAAATAAACATGAAAACCACACGCATCATTCTCGCTCTCGCCGCCGTACTGTCCCTCGGCCTCGCTGCTTTTGCCAATGTCCACGCCAACGCCACCCAATCGACGGTCAAAGCCTCCGCTGAATCCACAACGGACGTCGCTTTCGTAGCCCCGCCTGTAGCTCCTGGAGTGAATTGCTACGGGGAATCCAGCTGAACAACCAAGCTCAGGCGCTACATAATAGCGCACTTTCGATTCGCCCGGCCCTTGCGCCGGGCGATTTTTTTTATTTTCAAAATTTCGTGGCTCCAATCGTGATCGGAGCGATTCAAAAAATGTCATGCCGTAGTGAGTCTCTTTGTCATCCCGAACCCGTTCGATAAACACAGGGACTGAACCTGTCGAATCGGCGCAGTGAAGGATTCACTTGGACAGCGCCAACACTCGCAGCGCAATCTCACTGGATGGAAGACTGTCGGCCTTCGGCCTCGGTACTTCGCTGACGCTCAGAATGACATGAAGGGGAAAACGGCTGCGACATTTTTCAGACCGCTTTGCCGGCTTCCTGCTGAAATAACTCCATCTGGATCGGACGGAACCGACGGCGGAGAAATCTTCGCCTGATCGTTGATGGATCCGGTCCCATCGTGTCGCCAGATGAGTCGCCAAAGATCAGGGCCATCACCGCAAAACTTATCCAAAAGTTTTTTGTATTTTGGGTCTTTGGTTTGGGCATAGGCCTGAGCCAGCAAGGGCAGCAGGCGCTTCCGGTCCGTCGGTTTGACTTCATCTTGTGGCCAGCGAAGACCGGGATCGGCGTAAGGAGCCAGATAATCGAGGGCGGCTTGCAAGCCGCCGCCATCCTTGGCGGTGATCTTCCAACAATTCACGCCCACGTAGTCTCCCAGGACCGCCAGGCGAAACAAAGCTTCAAGGTTGAACAAACTGTAGCTCAGTGAATCGGCTCGCACCAGCTCGCGATCCTGCTCTCCCTGGCTTTTGACCTGCATGTCCAGCAGGCGCGACATCTCCTGCTGCAAGAGCGCGCGGGCTTGGTCCGGCTTGCCCAGCACGAGCGAAAACTGGACCAGTTGGACGTCGCGCCAGGACATGTGGTTGTTTTCCAGCGACGTTTCGTCGATCGATTGTTTGGTGTGGGTCAGCCAGTCATCGTACTGCTCAAGCCAGTGCCGGAAGGCGCTTCGATCGTCCTGGGTCCATGCTTTGGAGGATTCAATCAGTGCGACGATGTCGCTAATCCTGGTGAGATTGCGCATTTCGATTACGCCTTCACCGCGGCCGGCGATCACCCCGGGAATGGCCTGCCCGTAGTTGGCGCTGGGATTCATGGCCGTCGCGGGGTCTAAAAACCACACGCGAATCAGTTGGGCCGCTTTTGCGGCATAAATCTCCCGGCTGGTAAAATAATAGGTGTAGGCCAGGATTTCCGCATTCATGCAGGTGTGTCCGAAGTTATTGGAATCCGTGCCGATTTTGCTTTTGGGATTAACGTATCCGTCGCGTTTGATGTAGGGCAATCCGTCCGGCTTCTTGGGATCCGGCCACCAGTAAGGCCCGTAGCTGAAAAAATCGTGCTTATTGCCGCTGGCCGCGACCAGGGGCTTGTCCATGACCGATTCAGGCTTGGCCCAAAGCGCCGCATTGGCGTATTTGAGCAACGCCGCGTAGGGTGTCTTTGCCGCCGGGTCGTGTTGAGCAATCAGCTGCTTGGCCTTCACCAGATCCCTGACGGGAAAACAGTAGATCTGCGGCAAGGAAACTTCGTCAGCGGCCGCGGCCACCAGCAAACCCATGAGCCACAGAGCTGCCCCAATCACCACGCTTCGATACTTCATCGTACGGTGTTTAATCGTGTCAGTCTCGCCTTGGAGTTCAAGCGCGACTTTCGCCGCCAAGAGAATTCCTTTGCGATCCTTGTGATCTTTTGTCGCCACAAAAGATCACAAAGAGCACAGAGCAAGCGTGTGTTCCGCTTCTGAATCGAAATGAGAAGCGACTCCTTCGCGGCTAAGATCAATGCTGGGCCGCGGCCAGCTCGGCTTTTGCCGCGGCGAGATCGTGCTCAAAGACCGGGGTCGCCAGAAGTTCACGGACAATGGCCTGGCCTAGTACGCGGCCGGCATAGATGTCGGTTGGGTAGTGCACGCCGCCTTCCACGCGACGCCAGCCGATGTCTCGGCTGAGGGCGAGGAGCGCATCGTGTTTGTCCGGGAACAACTCGGCCAGCAGCAGGGCAAAGACCGTGGCACGCGTCGAATGGCCGCTGGGGTAGCTGTAGTCGGTGCGTTCCTCGTGTTCGATCGCGTTCGGAAAGCGCGCGGGATCGGTGTGATAGGGACGAATGCGCTGCCAGTGTTTTTTTCCGCGGCTGGTCACGGCTTTCGCCTCGGCCTCGACTTCCTTGAAGAGCGCCTCGGTCTGGGGAAACTTCCCCGGCGTGAACCATGGGCCGATCACAGGCGCGAAGTGAAAGATGGTGAGCTTGATTTCGTCGATGCCTTGGGCGCGCTCGGCGGGGGTGGCTGCGCGGTAAGCCTGGAAGGTGGTTTCGAGATCGGCGGTGTCCTCGCTCGAGCCCGCCACCGGCGGCGGTGCCAGCAATACGATCGCGTCGGGCTGGCCCTTGGTCAGGTAGCTTGATTTCGTTTCGTCTGCGCGCAGCGACGTCACGAAGAAAGCGAGCAGCGGGAGAGTGAGAAAAAACAGGCGGGTTTTCATCAGGATGGAAAAAAATGAAGGGGCGCTAGGGCTTTGCCGTGGCGGCAACTTCGGCGCGAGCCGCGGCGAGATCGGCTTGGAAGGCCGGACTGCGCAGGAAATCCCGGGCGAGCGCCTGGCCCAGCACGCGGCCGGCGTAGATGTCGAGTGGCGTGTGCACGCCGATCTCGACGCGCACCCAGCCGATGTCGCGGCCTTTCGCGAGAATGGCCTCGCGCCTTTCCGGAAAAATCTCGGCCAGAACCAGCGCGAATACCGTGCCGCGCGTCGAATGGCCGCTTGGGTAACCGGGACTTTTTTCAGGATCGCCGGGCTCGGCAAATCGTGTGGGATCGGCCACAAACGGCCGCGGGCGCTTCCACGTGTTCTTGGCGTGGTTGACGATTTTTTTCGTCTCGGCTTCGACTTCCGCGAAGAGCGCTTCGGTTTTTGGAAACTTTCCCGGCTGGAAAAATGGCCCGATGGCTGAAGTAAAGGCAAAGATTGTGACCGTGTGTTCGTCCTTGCCGAGCGCGACCTCTTCCGGTGTGCGGGCCGTATAAATGCGCAGCGTGCTTTCCCGGTCGGCGACATCTTCCGCCGTGCCCAAAGGCGGCGGCGGCGGGAGCAGCGCAAGCGGATCGAACCCGTGCAGATAAGGGCCGGCGGCGCGCAGGGGCGCGGCCGCCGACAACAGGCAGAGAGCTCCTGCGAAGACGAGAGCGATTGTCCGGATGAATTTCATTATCAAGGCGTTTCCGCTCGGAACTTACCCAAAACGGTGAAAAAATTGTCGCGGGGCGTCAGGACGCTGGAAGCTGTTAATTGATGGGGCAAAGGGAGAAGAAGGATGGGTGAGGTTATAGCCCCATGAATCTGCCGGTGATTTGTGCCAAAGCAGCGACGCCATGGTGACAAGATTGTGCCAAATGGTAAAAAATGTGTGCACTTGGAAAAACGAGCGGCGCAAATAATCCGAAATCAATCGGCCAAACATCCAATTGTTGCCCTCTGATTTTTTGCAACGCCAGGACGTTTGCACCTTCATTTTCTTTGTCCGCGTCAATGGTTCCATCCGGCTGTTTACTAATTTGTAACAATTCCGCCACAGAAAAGTCACTTAAGCTGCCTAGCTTCAATGGTATGAATCTGACACCAATTCGTAACCGTTGTTTATTGCAACTAGCCATGGTCTTTTTTGCCATTGGCTCGCCTGTCCTCTGGGCCGACACTGCTTCCGACAGTGCCGACGCCCCTTCTGCCAATGACAAGATCGTGCGCTTGAATGAATTCGATGTGATAGGACAAAAGACCTCCGCGCAGACCCAAGCCATAACCGAAGGGAAGATCGAAACGGTTCAGCCTCAGTCGAACATCAGCGCCCAGACCATCGCCAACACCATGGCACCCTCGGCCGACTACGCGACCATCGCCAACATCGCGCCGAGCATGGCCAACGTCGAGACCGAGGGTCCGGGCCTGAGCGAATCGAAGATGCTTTCGATGCGTGGGTTTCAAGATGGCCAGTACAACGTGACTTACGACGGCATACCGTTCGGAGACGTGAATGGAGCGACTCATCACACGACGAGTTACTTTCCCGCGAAGGTCCTGGGCGGCGAGGTCATTGATCGCGGCCCGGGAACGGCCGCCACGATCGGCGAAAACACATTCGGCGGCACAGTCGGGCTCCTGTCAAAGGATCCGCGCCCCGATCGAGCCACGGTGCTCACGGTCTCGGACGGAAGCTGGGATACCTTCCTTGGAAATATAGAGGTGAACAGCGGCGTCATGCCCAAACTCAACGGTGCCTCGGTCGTGGGCACTTACCAGTACTTGAGCAGCAATGGGTATCGGACCTTTTCCTACCTGCAGCGGAATACCTATTACCTCAAATATCTTCAACCGATCGGCAAGAACACGGTGCTGACCGTCGTTGGCAACTACAACAACATCAAGTTCAACAACCCGGGCACCGCTACGCAGGGGCAGATCAACGCGTACGGGCGGAATTACGGGCTGGACAACAATCCTTTCGATACGAACGAAAACTATTATCCCTACAATTATCAGCAGAAGCAGGCAGACTTCGAATACATCGGCGTGGACTCGAAGCCCATCGACGATTTCCATATCGAGGACAAGCTCTACACATACTATTACAATAACGACAGCCACGAGAATCCGGTCGATCCGGTGGTTGGCGGCACCACAAAATTTCCGGGAACGAATGCGGCTTATACCGGCCCGAACTACGTCAACAATTCTCCCAACACCCTTCCTGGTACGGGAGAGGGGCCCGGACTTGTCACCAACGATGACCCGGGTGGCCGGATCAAGGTCAACGCCTACCGAGTGTTCGGCGATACTCTGGCCGTGTCACATGGAGAAGGCACGACCTTGGAGGAGAAGGCCGGCGTCTGGGCCGAGTATGTCCGCGCCGTTCGCTATGCCTACGATCTCGACTACAGCCCCGCTTACATCGCAGCCAATCCCCAGGATGCCTACAAATTCGGGGCCTTCGATCCGACGAGCGGGGTGAAAAACAACGTTTTCAAGCCTGGTTACCAGTGGTTCATGCACCTCTATAACAAGACGGTTGTGCCCTACGTCGACTTGACTTGGAAGCCCACGTCAAAACTCACTCTCGAGTCCGGCGTGAAATTCTCGAACTACACGATCGATCTCGAAGCCCAAGTCAACCAAGGCCCGGAGACGCCCGATTTCCACAACTATACCTATTCAAACGTCGAGCCGTACTTTTCCGCCAACTACAAATTTACGCCCAATTGGTCGGCCTACGCGCAGGTGGCAAAGGGCGTGGCTTATCCAATCGTCACTGACGAGGAGAACATCCCGAACGACCCGAAGGATCCGACCGGCACCAGTTACAACCCGGCGAACCTCAAGGAAGAGTACACGATTAACTACCAGATCGGCACCGTCTTCAAGACCGACCGGTTTAATGCTGACGCCGACGTTTACCTGATCGACATCGACAACCTCGTGTCATCGGTGACCGACCCCAACGATTCCAGTAACACGATCAATTTTCAGTCTAGGGGCGCCTGGATGAGCGGCGTGGAGGTCGAGGGGACCTACTACTTGGGCGAGGGAGTGAGCGCCTACGCGAACGGTTCACTTAATCGCGCGACGTACAAGACCAATCCCGGAGTTCCGTCATTCAATGTCGCCTCCTTGGGTGCTTTCGGATCCAACGGCGTGCCAAATTCAACGGCCGCTATCGGCGCGATCTTCAATCGGTCGGGCTGGTTTGCTTCAGTCACCGATAAATATATCGGCCCGTTTGTGGTCTATTCCAGCGCAATGATCAACCCGGACCTCGGGCTCAACGGGCAGACCGCGACCGGACAGCCGGGAGGGCCAGCCGTCCCGGTCTTGTCCTCCGAACAAGGGGGATTCTCGCTGGTGGACGCAGCCGTCGGGTACGCCTTAAAGATGCCCCGCGTGACTCACATCCACTCACTCAAGATCAAGCTCCAAGTCGACAACGTGCTCAACCGCAAGGTCCAGGTCCTGAGTGCGGTCGCGGCGCAAACGGCCAGCATAACGAGCGGAAATTCCTACAACGTGCTGCCGACACGCAATTGGTTCCTGACATTTTCGGCTGAATTCTAATCTGGGTTGTTTTTCCCCGGTGCGCTGAGCATGCAAGCGCCCCCGCAAAAGCGGGGGCGCTTTTTTTTGCGCAGAAATTTCCGGCCGGAAATTTTCGCCAGGCGCCGGACTTCCGAGGCGATATTTCAGATAAAATTAACAGCGCATTGCGCTCTGCTGGCCAGCCGAGCGCGCCAGCACCGTAAACAAGGGGTAAATTCTCGAACTGACACGCGTTCTCCGTCGCGAAAAACGGTTTGTGCAGTCAAATTGCACCTCACGGAAAACCCAATTTCAAAAACAATATCGTCAGTCTTACCGCTATGAATCTCGTCAAAAAACTTCTCATCGTGCACGGGGATCAGAAAGTCCGCCGTCGGCTCGTGCTCTTTCTCGCCGATGCCGGCTACGACCTGCGCGCCTTTGCCACGGCCGACGCCGCCCTTGAATCCGCGCGCAACGAATGGTTCGACCTTGCCCTGGTGGACTACGAACTCTCCGGCGTGCGGGATTTTTCCTCCATCGAGGCCCTGAAAAGAATCCAGCCCACGGTCCCGGTGATCCTCTGTGTGCAAAAGCTTGAGCTCCCGGTCATCGTCAAAGGCATCCGCGTGGGTGTGACCGATGTCCTCGCCCGCGACAACCTCGCCTCCGTCGTGCGGCGCGCCGCCGCACTCCTCAATCCCGATCTGGCTGAGCCGGCCGGGCACGATGTGGTCACGGCGGACGAGATGGCTGAAGTCGAGGCGGTGCTCGACCGCATCACGGGCCGTGGCGCCGGGCGGGACTCCGAATCATGCGACCACGCCGATGGCGATTTTCCCTCCGAACTCCTGCGGGGAGCCAAGGAGCGTGCGATGCTCGAGGCAAAAAATGCGCGTCTTGAAATCGAAAAGACTGCGCTCGAAACCGAGTTGCGGACCTTGCTTTCGCAAATCGACGACAGCAGCCACCTCGAGGCTGATATTGCCGACCTTGGCAGCCAACGCGAAATTGCCGCCGCCGCCCAGGACGCAATCGATGAAAAGGCCCGCAAGCTGGCCGAGATTCGAGGCGAAATTGCGCGCGAGCGCCTCGCCTTGGAAGAGCAACGCATCCATGCCGCGGCCGCGGACCAATCCGCCGGCGCGCCGGACAAGGAGCGCGCCGAGCTCGACGCCTGGCGCGCGCGCCTCGAGCAGGAGGACGACCGCATTCGCGAGGAAGCGTCCCGCCTCCAGCACGAATCCAACAAAATTGCGCAGGAGCGCCGCCGCTGGCACGATGACCTCGACCAGCTCCGTGAGCAGGAAGCAAACCTGCACGATTACGAAGCCCGGCTGCGCCAGGTGCAGGCCCAGCTCGAGTCCGACCGCGTGCTCTGGTTCAGCGTACGCAACACGTCTTCTCGCTCGCCCTTTGCCGAGGACCCTGCACTCAAGGATGCCTGGCAGAAACTTCAACGGGCCACCGAACTGCTCGAGGCCGAACGCTCGAATTTCTGCGATGAAAAACTTGCTTTCGCCGAATACGAGGCACAGGTGAAACGCCGCGAGGAAAAAGCCCGGGAGGTCGCGACGAAGAACGAGGAACTCCACGGCCTCCAGCCCGCGCTGCCATCTTCGCCGGTTCCTCCGGATGTCTCGATTGGCGCAGCCACCATCTCGGCGGTAAAAACGTTCAGTCGGTCGCCGTTCGAGATGGCCAAATCGGTCTTCAGCGGGAAGAAAAACGGGGAGTAAGCGAGCCCGAAGTAACAGGGATCAAGTAGCAAGTAACAAGCGCCCGCAGCGCAGATACTCCTGATACTTGGCACCTGTCACTTGATACTTGTTTATACCTACTCCTGCAGCGCGGCGAGCCGGGTGGCGGCTTCTTCCCACGCGGTCGTGGCGGCGGCGAGCTGGTCGACGATGGCGCTGAGCTCGCGATTCAAATGCTGCGCCCGGCCGGGTTGCGTGTAGGTCTCCGGCGCCTCGAGCGCGGCGGTGAGTTCGTTCTGCCTGGTCTCAAGCGTGGCGACCTGCTCCTCGAGCTTGCCGACTTCGATGCGGAGTTTTTTTAAATCGGCGGGGTTGGCCTTCTTCGCGGCGGGGGTGCTGGCGGCCTGCTTCGGCGAGGCGACCTCGGATTTCTGTTCAACCTGCTTGGGCCGCGCGTCGGTGAAACCGGCGGTGAGGGCGGCGCGGGCGTTGGACGCCTTTGATTTATCGAGGTAGTAATCGTAGTCGCCAGCGTAGGGCGTGAGGCGGCCGGAGTGGACGTGCAGGACGTTCTGCGCGAGCGCGCGGATGAAATACACGTCGTGGCTGATGAAGATGAATGTGCCCGGGTATTGCTTGAGCGCGTGGACGAGCGCGTCGATCGACGAGATATCGAGGTGGGTCGTGGGTTCGTCCATCAACAGCAGGTTGGGCGGGTCGACGAGCAGGCGGGCGAGGGCGAGGCGGGATTTCTCGCCGCCGCTGAGCACGGAGACTTTTTTGAAGACGTCGTCCTTGCGGAAGAGAAAGGCGCCGAGGATCGTGCGCGCCTGCTGCTCGGTCAGGTCGTTTTGCGCCGTGCGCAGCTCCATCACGTTTTC
>DASYOA010000328.1:0-3568 GCA_036008265.1 Opitutaceae bacterium | reverse complement strand
CGGGTGTCACTTTACCCTTCCCGAAGTGCCGCGAAGCCGATAGAGAGCGTTCTGATGGGTCGACCTCTCGGCAGAACAGCATCGGCGCACGTTTTGACACAGCCTCGGCCATATCCTGACAACATCAGCCTAGATCCCGTTGGGCGGTTAGCACGGCTCCGTTCCCGATCGTTCATCAATATTCACGCATTCGCCATACGTCGACGACGGTCCGTTAATTGTTCGTTGGTAAATCTCTGCAAGCCGGCCGTCAGGGACCGCTCATAGCCAGCGCGTGTCTGTTCACGCGCCGGCTCGGCTTACTCCTCAGTCTGTTCAGCTATGGGTTGGACTGAGCTCCTGAGGCTGGACCGAGTCCCTCTCCTTTCAAGTCTGATGTTTGCACGCTCTCGTGAGCATCCCGCTCACACAACTAATGTTGTAACTATCGACGTGTGGCTCGAAATTCCCCGGAGACCCCTGGCCAGCAAGGCACAGAGGTTGAATCCGATTTCAACCAATGTTGTAACTCTCGCGTCGACGCCGGCAACTAAAGGTGTAACCCGACGCGCGGTTTCAACAAAAGTTGTAACTCAATGAGCGGTGGCGGCCGCGGAACGGTCGCCATGTGCAAGGTCGGGGACCTGCTCACGCGGCGCGCCCATGGAACGGTGCACCAGATGGCAATGCGCCCGGGTAGTGACAAAATTAGTTGAAAACTGGTAACAGATTTAGTTGTGTGAGCGGCGACGTCATCCGGCCGGAATTAGGGCCAGTGTCCGCAAACGAAGGGTATGATAGCTCTGACTATCATACCCTTCACTTTTGGCGCCATTCCGGCTATATTTTCTTTCGCGTCTGTCCGGAGCCCTGCCACGCAAGGCTCTCCAGCCGGTCCCCGGTCATTGCGACGACGCGCCCCGATCCCTGGCCGTGCGACGAAGTAAAAGTAGCTTCGTTTCAGAAGTGAAATTAGCAGCACCGTAGGCTCAAATCTGGCGACCTAATGGGAACGCGGCGCCTCACGATAGGGCTTGTTGCTCAATCATTCAGCGCGGGCTATTAAGAATGCTCTTAAAAATGCGGAATGCCGCGCTTCGGCTGGCGTACAAAAGCCTTGTCAGCAGTGTCCGTCGCCCCCATAATAGCGACCAAGTGGACTGGGAGTTCCCGGTCGGCGTCAAAGCCTCGGTGAGTCTCACCGGGGCTTTTCGCTTTCTCGCGACGGGAAAATCTTCAGTCCCCAGTCCTCGTAGCCTTCCCCCAGACGTTCGCGCCCGCCGCTGCAATAGAATTTTCGTTTCAGCACCTCGAATGCGCGGTTCTCCTGCCCCGGGCGAATAACGCTCATCCCGACTGGCCGGGCCACGAGGTCGGCGAGCTGCAGCCCCGGCGAATCGACCTTCTTGTCGGCAAAGATGACGTCGAACGGCAAGGAGATGCCCAGCCGGTTGGCGCCGTCACAGATGCGACGAAACTCAAGCTCGAGCTCGTTATCTTCCTTCTTGCCGCGGCATTCGACGACCACGTGCGTCAGCGCGCCATCCTGATTCTTTTCCTGAAGGAATTCATAGAGCGTTTCGAGACAGAACCCGAGCGCAAGATGGTAGTGGTTGTTGTCCGCGTCGCCGCGCTCACGAAGCCGGGTCTTGTCAATCACACAACTGATCAGGATGAAGTTGCTGAGCTCAATGATGCCGGTCAGCTCGGAAATGAACTGCTGCTTGTGCTCGCGATTGACGAAGAAACGAAAATCTCCTTTCTCCTTCCGGATCTCATGTTCGTGGAGCACCACCAGGTCGTGACCGAAGTGGTTGAACTTGAACTTGTGCAGCGCCGGCACGACCTTTTCGCTGTAGTGCCGCTTGTAGAACACACAGAAAGCCAGCACGAACACCGGATAGTTGGCATCCAGTGTCTGCATGCCGTGATCACCACTCTCATCCACGTAGACGACGAAATTGCTGTATTTGCCCGGCACCGACGTCTCGCCGGCATCATCGTCCGCGTCATGTTGCGGCGCATCGTTAAACAGCGAAAATTGCTGCGGCATCGGCGTTGGATCGTTGCTCATGCGTTGGTTTCGCTCCCTTGGTCGTCTTCGCGCCGTTCGCCGGATTCTCCACGCGACCGCGGCAACTAACGGTGGTGTTTTGGCACGTACCGCCGGGATCCTGTTCTCGGTCCCGCGAGGCGACTATTTTACTGTCGACCGATGCGCATCCGCTTTCCCGCACGGGATGTCGGTCGGCCAGCCCCTGATACACATGACGGCATGGAGCCGGGAGCGTCGCTCGCAGTGTGCTCAGAACAGTTGCGCGTCCTGGCAGCCTTATTACCGCCATTTTCTGCGCAAAACGCTACCCTTTATTAGCTCGCCTGGTCGGGCAATGAGCTACCAAAGAGGTCTGGAATCGCGTCGCTCGCCTGTTGCCGCGACGGCATCGTGCCGCTCCGGACCCGCGAGAGAACATCCGGTGGCAGCCAGGTATCCTCCATCGCGCCGATGCCGCCCTCGATCATCTGCTGCAGAAAAAACGATTGCCTGCGTCCCGTTAATTCAGCCAATAGTCGCAACCTGTGCTCGATCTGTGGGTTGACGCGTACCGCGACCACCTTCCGCTGATTTTCCGCGGTTCGTTTCACCTCATACTCCCATTTCACCGTGCTGCGGAAGGTGCGGCCGTCCTCGTCCACCGACTCGATGATCACGCGCTGGCCGCTCGCTTCGGCGACCACCCGCACGATCCGCTCGCCATAGCGCATCAGCGCGCCGATCGGCGGGCAGGCCGGGGTTTTGCGCCCCTTCCGCTGGCGGTTTTTTCGTTCCATCTGGCCTATCCGCGCTTGCGGCGCCCCGCGGTCTTGCTGGCCGTCGCCGGTGCCGCCGGTGCCTGACGCGACGTGCCTGGCGCCCGCGAGGGGCGCGTCACCGCCGGGCGTGCTGCGGCTGGACGTGCGGGGGCGGCGGCCTTCGTGCGGGGCGGCCGGGCTTCCGCCTGATGTAACACCGCCAGCTGTTTTTGCAGCGTCACGTTTGTGGCCTGCACCGCATCCAGCCGCCCCTGCAGCACGCCCGCCTGATGACGGGCGTCACCGAGCTGCGCCTGCAGCGCCTCGACCACGCGGCGATGGTCCGTCTCGCGTTTGTCTGCCCGCTTCGTCGCGGTACTTCGCTCGCGGTCGATCTCGAGCAGGGCGCGCTTTTCCGACGCCCGGAGCCGCTCCCCGGCGCGCTCAGCCGCTTCCCGCTGCCTGGCAAGATCGCGCGAAAACCCTTCCCTTGCCTCCGCCAGTTCGCGCTCGCGCGCGGCCAGCGCCGCCTGGACCCGCGCGAGTTCCGCCGCCAGCGCCTGTCGCTGCGCGTGGCCTTCGGCCTGGGCCCTGTCCCGATCCCGTAGCTCGACCTGCGCGGCCAGCAGCGCGGCGGTGCGCTGCTCGAGCGCGGTCTCGGTGCGACCCAGTTCATCCCGGGCGGCGACGACCGACTGCTGCGCCCCGGCCCGCTGCGCCTCGACGTCAGTACGCAGCCCGTCGAGCGCGGCCTCCGCCGACGCGGTGGCGCGCGTCCACAGGGTGGCGACCAGTT
>DASYOA010000327.1:0-2761 GCA_036008265.1 Opitutaceae bacterium | reverse complement strand
TCCTCCGGTTGATCGGATGCGGGTTTCACGTGTGGTGTTCGCTGGGTTAAACGGGCTCGACTACGTTTTATTAGATGCAACAGGCCATAAGTAACAAGTATCAGGTATCAGGACTAGGAATTAGGAGGCAGGAGTGTTCCGTTATCTTGGAACTTGGCACCTGACACTTGAAACTTCGCGCCAAGCGCGCTCTTGTCACTTGTTACTTTCCCCTGCCGGCCATGTCGATCTTCACCGCACCCACCACCCTTGAAGGCCACGGCGTCCGCCTCGAGCCGATGGAGCTCGAGCATGAAGCGGCCCTGCAGGCGGCTACGGCCGACGGCCAGCTCTGGCGGCTCCACTTCACGGCCGTCCCGGAGCCGGAAAACACCCGCGCCTACATCGAAACCGCGCTGGCGGAATGCGCCAAAGGCATCCGCCGGCCCTTTGTCGTGCGTGAACTCGGCGGCAATCGCATCATTGGGGCAACCAGCTACCACGACATCCTTCCGGCGGCGCGGCGCGTCGAGATCGGCTACACGTTTTATGCGCGCAGCTGGCAGCGCACGCACGTGAACACCGCCTGCAAGTATCTGTTGATGCAGCACGCTTTTGAAAAACTGGATTGCACGGTGGTGGGCTGGCGCACCGACATTTTAAACACCCGGTCGCAGGCGGCAATCGAGCGGCTCGGCGCGAAAAAGGACGGCGTGATCCGCCGTTATCAGGTGCGCCGCGACGGCACGATCCGGGATACCGTGATGTACAGCGTCACCGCCGAGGAATGGCAGCAGGGCATAAAAGCCCATCTGGGCGGCCTGCTGAGTCGGCGATAATTCGTCAATCGTCATTCGGATTTCGTCATTTGCCCCGCGTCCTTGGCAAACACGCGCAACTGTGCATGCTGGGCGACCCATCGTTTTCCTGTCCACCATGCGCTTACGCCATTTGATTTTCGTTTCCAGCATCGTGGCCGTTCTCTTCGCCCCAGGCTGCGCCAAGCGCGAATCGCCCGCCGAGCAGGGCATCGGCACCAAGACGCTGCTACTCAGCAACGGGGCCGAGCCACAGGACCTCGATCCCAATATCTGCGTTCTCTACACGGACAATAACGTCCTCATCTCCCTTTTCGAGGGCCTCACCTGCATCGATGAAAAAACCTCGCAGGCCGTGCCCGGAGTGGCCGAGCGCTGGGACGTCTCGCCCGACGGGCTGGTTTACACTTTCCACCTGCGCGCCGATGCGAAGTGGTCGAACGGCGACCCGGTCACCGCGGACGATTTCGTCTATTCCTTCCACCGCATCCTTTCGCCCGGCCTCGCGAGCGAGTATTCCTACATGCTTTACTTCATCAAGAATGCCGAGGCCTTCAACAACGGGAAGGTTTCCGACTTCGCGCAAGTCGGAGCCAAGGCGATCGGCCCCCTTACCCTGCAGGTTACGCTCGATCATCCCTGTCCTTTCCTGCCCGCGGTCGCGGCGCACCAGTCGTGGTTCCCCGTGCATCGCGCCACCATCGAAAAATTCGGCAAGATGGATCAGCGCGGCACACTTTGGACGCGCCCGGGAAACTTCGTCGGCAACGGTCCGTTCATGTTGCAGGAATGGTCGCCCAACTCGCGCCTCGTCGTGGTCAAAAACCCGTTTTATTGGGATGCCGCGCACAATCACCTCAACGCCATTGTTTTTTTTCCCAACGACAATATCGCCACCGATGAAAGCAACTTCCGGGCAGACCAGGTTCACATCACCTACCAGCTGCTGCCCGACCGCATCGAACATTACCGCACCGAGGCGCCGCAGTTCCTGCGCATTGATCCGTTCATCGAAACGGAATTTGTGCGCTTCAATGTCACCAAACCCCCGCTCAACGACCCGCGCGTCCGCCAGGCGCTGGCCCGCGCCATTGATCGCGTGGCCATCGCCCGCGATGTTCTCCATAAAAGCTGCCGGCCGGCGAACGCGCTGACCCCACCCGATACCGCCGGCTACACGCCCGAGGCGAAAACTCCCAGCGACTTCGACGCCGCGCGCAAACTTCTCGCCGAGGCCGGTTATCCCGGCGGGAAAAATTTTCCCATTCTCGAAATCCAGACCAAGAACGACAACATCTGGCGCGCCGTGGTCGAGGCCATCCAGGAAATGTGGAAGCGCGAACTCGGCATTCATGTCGAGATCGCGTCGCTTGAACAGAAGACCTGGCTCGCCAACGAACACGCCTTGAACTTCCAGATCAGCTTCGCGCGCTGGATCGGCGACTACGACGACCCAAGTACCTTTCTTTACCTTTTCAAAGGCGACAGCGGCAACAATGACACCGGCTGGGCCAACGCCGATTACGACCATCTGAACGACGAGGCCGATCGCGCGCCCGACCCCGCCCAACGCAACGCCCTCCTGCAAAAAGCCGAGGCGCTCCTGCTCGATGAGGCCCCCATCGCACCCGTCTATTACGGCACGCGCACCTACCTCATCCAGCCTTATGTAAAAGGTTGGGCACCCGCGCTGCTGGGCCTTCACCGCTATCAGTTTATCGATCTCGAAAAATAGCCGCGAACGCGAAGCTGGCTTGTCCCATGCTAGGAAATGCCGTATCGCATCGGCATGCGCTTCCTTAACCACCTCCCAGCTCTCGTTTTCGTTCTCGCCCTTTTCTGCGCCGCCTCCGCGCGCGCCGCGGACGTGAATTTCGTGCGCGTCTGGCCCGGCTATCGCACCGCCGGGTCCTTCGATCGCATTTCCGAATATCTGGACGGTCAGGAAAACACCGGCGGCGAGA
>DASYOA010000326.1:0-5466 GCA_036008265.1 Opitutaceae bacterium | reverse complement strand
GCCATGCCGCTCGATGATGACGCGATAGCCTTCGACCTCGAAAAACGTCTTCCGCCGGCCGAGGCATTTCGCGACGAGCAGTTTCAGCGACGCATCCGCCGCCTCGAATTCGTAGCCGCGAAATTCCATCTCTTTCAACTCCTCGATCAGGCCCTTGAGCTCCGGCGCCTTCTCATCGATCTCGAAGCCCAGCTCGCGCGCCTTCATCGCGAGGCTGCTGCGGCCCGCCATGTCGGAGACCAGCACGCGCGTGCGGTTGCCCACCAGCGCGGGGTCGATGTGCTCGTAGCTGCGCGCGACTTTCGAGGCGGCATTGGCGTGCAACCCGCCTTTGTGGGCGAAGGCCGACGCGCCGATGTAGGGCGCCTTGGGGTCGGGCCGCAGGTTGGCCAGTTCGTCGAAAAACAATGACAGCTCGCGCAGTTCGCCGAGATTTTTCGCGCACGCCGCGGTGCGGCCCATCTTCAAAAACAGGTTGGGCAGGATCGTGGTGAGATTGGCGTTGCCCACCCGTTCGCCGTAGCCGTTGGCCGTGCCCTGCACCAGCGTCGCGCCCGCCGCGATCCCCGCGAGCGAGAGCGCCACGCCGAGGCCGCCGTCGTTGTGGCAGTGGACGCCGACCTTGTCCCCGCTGAACTCGGACACGACGCGCGTCACGATGGCTTGGAAGTCATTGACGAGCATGCCGCCGTTGGTGTCGCACAACGTGAGGTTGCTCGCGCCACCGCGCAGCGCCGCAGCCAGCGTCTTCAACGCGTAGTCGGCGTCGTCGCGGTATCCGTCAAAAAAATGTTCCGCGTCGTAAATCACCTCGCGGCCCTGCGTCGTGAGGAAGCGGATGCTGTCCTCGATCATCGCGAGATTCTCCTCCGGCGTGGTGCGCAGGATTTCCGTGACGTGCAGCAGCCACGTTTTGCCCACAAGCGTGAGCACGGGCATGCCGCTGTCGAGCAGGGTGCGCAACTGCGGATCGTCGCCGGCCTTGCCGCCCGCGCGGCGGGTGGCGCCAAACGCGGCCAGGCGCGCATGCTTGAGCCGCAGGGTCTTCGCCTCGGCAAAAAACGCGATGTCGCGCGGGTTCGAGCCGGGAAAGCCGCCCTCGATATAATCCATGCCGAATGCATCCAGTTTTTCCGCGATGCGCAGCTTGTCGGCGACGGAAAAGCTGATGCCCTCGCCCTGCGTGCCATCGCGGAGCGTGGTGTCGTAGATTTTTACGACGGGTTTGGCGGAAGAGGTGAAGGTTTTCATGTGGGGAAATAGGAAACCCCGGGTTTAAGGCCCGGGGTCTTCAGCGGTGGGTGGCGTGCGATCTGCGCTTACGCCGAGTCTCCGCGCCCGGGCTGGTTGGGCTCGTTAATAATTGCGATCGCAATGGTGGAAAACGGGGACATTGCACTATATAAAGGGCAGTAAGCATCAGGTGTCAAGTGGCAGGTGGACACCTGCTTAGAAGCAGGGTTAAATCACAAATCCCAAAGATCCAAACGCCAAAGAAATTTATGGCTGAAAAACCAAGGGCCATGATCGAAAACTCGAATGAAGTTTCGGGTTTTGAACTTTATTTGGCGTTTGGAGCTTTGGCGTTTGGGATTTTCACAAAATACCAACGACTAACGACCAAATACTAATTACCAATCAGAAGAACACCGCTTCACTCAGCGCATTTTCGGGTGCCAGCAGGCTGGCGGTCGTGGGCAGCGTCACCCGGCCCGAACCAAAATCGGCCTCGAAGACACTGGCGTTTTTCGCAAAATCGCCGTGCCAGCTAAATTGGCGCGCATCGCCGTAGTCGAAGCGCAGTTCAATGCTGCCCGGAGTCCCGGCCGGCCAAGGCGCGCCCGCGTAGTTCACCGCCGGCGCCGCCCCGCAGTTGGCCAGGCGCTCGCGTGTCCAGGCCAGCAGCACGCGGCCCTCGGCGGCAAAGGCCGGCGCCGCGGCGACCGTGACGGTGCGCAGGCCCTGGACGAGCACGGCGGGCGCGTAGGCGGAGAGAAATTGCCCGATGTTCTGCCGCACGTGCAGCAGGCGCGCGCCCGCGAGGTCGCGCACGGCCTCGGGCCGCGGCCAGGGATAAGTCAGCACATCGGACGGGGCGGTGGCGCTGTCGATGAGCACCCGCCGCGACTCGCGCAGGAGATAGGGGTAATCGGTGAGGCGCGACATCACGGTAAAACGATGCACCCAGTAATACAACGGCAGGTCGGCCGAGAGGCAGATGGAAACCTGGCTTTCCAAAAACTGCCGCGCGATTCGCGGATAACTGAGCGCGACAAACTCGACACAGCGCGTGTCGTCCTTGGATTTCCCCAAAAAGCACTCGCCATAAATTTTGGCGCGCATCTCGGTCGCATTGTCCTCGAAATGCAGCGGGCAGAGCAGAACCACGCGGCAGGGATAGCGCTGGGCAAAACGCAGCGCGTTCTGAAACTGCACGAGGGCGTCCTCCACGGCCGTGCCGAAGCCGAGGTGCAGCACCAGGTTGAGCTGGGTGGCCTTGAAATCAGTGGGCGCGGCGCCGCCTTTCGCGGCGGTGTCATCCCACATTTTATCGAGGCTGCTCGAGATGGAGCCAACCGGCACATCGAGTCCGGGGAGAGCTTGGAAAACGGCAGACATGTTTCAGAAAAAGTAACAAGTATCAGGTGACAAGTACCAAGAGAAGTATGCCGATCATTCTTGTATTATCCTTAGCTTTGTTACTTGGAACCTGATACTTGAAACTTAACGCGCGCGACAGCGCGCGTTAGGGTTGCCTCCAGACGTGTTCACTTTTCGCCAGCAGCGCGTCGGCGCTCGCGGGGCCCCAGGAACCGGCGGGATAGCTGTCCATGCCTTCGCGGCCGGCCGCCCAGCTTTCCAGCACGGGAGTGTAGAGCTGCCACGAGGTCTCAGCCTCGTCGCCGCGGATGAAGAGCGTGCCGTCGCCGATCATCGCATCGAGCACGAGGCGCTCATAGGCCTCGGGGGTGTTGGAACCAAAGGTCGTGCTGTAGCGGAAATTCATTTTCACCGGCTGGGTGCGCGTCTCGAGGCCGGGAATTTTCCCGTTGAGGACGAGGCTGAGCCCCTCGTCGGGCTGGATTTGAAAGGCCAGGGTGTTGGCCGCGAGGTCGAACTTGTTGCCCTCGGCGAAGAGCGTGCCCGGGGGGCACTTGAAGTTGATCGCGATTTCCGAGACGCGGCGCGCGAGGCGCTTGCCCGAGCGCAGGTAAAATGGCACGCCCTGCCAGCGCCAGTTGTTGATCGAGAGGCGGATCGCGGCATAAGTCTCGGTGGCGGACGACGGGGTGACACCCGGTTCCTTGAGATAGTCGATCACCGGCTTGCCGCCCATCATGCCGGCGGCGTATTGCGCGCGGACGACGTCGCCGCCCGGCCCGAGCGCCAGCGGCTGGATGGCCTTCAAGACTTTCACCTTTTCGTCGCGCACGGCCTCGGCATCGAGCGACACCGGCGGCTCCATCGCCGTGAGCGCGAGCAGCTGCATCGTGTGGTTCTGGATCATGTCGCGCAGGCAGCCACTCTGCTCGTAGTAGCCGGCGCGGGCCTCGACACCCACCTGCTCGGCGACGGTGATCTGGACGGAGTCGACGAAATTGCGGTTCCAGAGCGGCTCGAAGATGGCGTTGGCAAAACGCTGCACGAGGAGGTCCTGCACGGTTTCCTTGCCGAGGTAATGGTCGATGCGGTAAACTTGGTGTTCCTCGAACACACTGCGGATGGTGCCGTTGAGCGCGCGGGCCGAGGCCAGGTCGCGGCCAAAGGGCTTTTCAATGATGACCTTTGCCTGGTGCGCCTGGCCGAGGTATTTGCCGGCGAGGCCGCTCGCACCAAGGTTGAGCAGGATGGGCGTGAAAACCGTCGGCGGCGTCGAGATGTAGAAAAGCGGCTGCATCTCGCGGCCAATTTTTTTCTCGATCGTGGCGATGTGCTCCGCGAGGCGGTCGAAGGCCGGCTTCTCATCGTAGCCACCGGCGACGTAGCTGGTGTTGGCGGCGACATGGCCCCAGATCTCGTTATTGAGCTCGCGGCGCGAAAACTCGCGGATGGCCTCGGCCGCCATTTTTTGAAATTCGGCGTCGGGAATGGGTTTGCGGCCGTAGCCGACGAGATGGAAATCGGCCGGCAGCAGGTTGTCCGCCGCGAGGTTGTAGATCGCAGGGATGAGCTTGCGGGCGGTCAGGTCGCCCGAGGCGCCAAAAATCACGACGACCGTGGGCGGCGCGCCGCGGTGTTTGCTGAGGCCCTGCAAAAAGGGATGACGTTGTGTTTCAGCCATGGTCGAGAAAAGTTTGGGCATTGGCGGAACGAGGCAAGGGGAAATGTGCTAGCTACCAAGTAACAAGTAACAGGTATCAAGTATCAGGATTAGGAGCCAGGAGTGGTCGGCTATCTTGGAACTTGTTCCCTGATACTTGTTACTTGGTGCCTACACGAAGTTTTTCGGAAACAGCGGCACGTGCTCAAAATGGCGCAGCTCGGGCGGGCCGCCCCCGGCATGGGTCGCGACTTCGACGACGTCGAAGCGAAAGGTGCGCGGTTGCGCCGCGCCCAGCGCGCGCAGGTAGGTCGCGCAAGCGCGGCGCAGGGCTTTTTTCTTGCGCGCCGTGATCGCATCATATCCCGGCACCAGTGCATGGGCCGCGCGCGTCTTCACCTCGACAAAAACCAGCACTTCGCCCTCGCGGCACACGAGGTCAAGCTCATCGCGCCGGTCGCGCGGGCTGCGCCAGTTGCGCGCGATGATCGCAAAACCGCGCTCGCGCTGAAGAAACTCCGCCGCGGCACGCTCGCCGGCCGCGCCGGCCGCGCCGGCCGGGGCGGAATCGCCCCCGTGGCGGAAAAGCGTTTTTAACCAGGAAAACATCGTGCGCACGGTGTAATTCTCATTGCGGGCGGCGGCGGGCAATGGCATTTTGCATGCTGTACCGGTATATCGCCCCACCGCGCTTTTCCAGCCATGGCCACTTCCTCACTTGCGAACACCCTCCGTCGTTCGCTCCTGATCAAAATCATCTCCAAGCCCGCGCCGAGCCGCGAAGACATAAACTCGGTCGTCGAGCTCACGGCGTCGAAGGTCGTAGAGGCGTTGCAGGCGCAGTCGATGACGATCTACATTGTCGAGGGCAACGACATCACGTTCAAGCACGTCTACTACTCGCCCACCCTTTGGGCGATCAACCCCCGGTACGGCGAATATTTCCAAGAACTCAGCGAGAAGCTCCTCGCCACCAAGCTTCCGCTGGGCACCGGCAACGTCGGCAAGGTCATCGCCACCGCCCAGCCCCTCTTCTTCACCAAAAATGGGCCCGACGCGTCGTCGCTGCTCTCGATGGCCAAAACCACCGGCTTCGATGTGCAATCGATGCTCACGGTGCCGCTCAAGACCAATATCGTCATCGGGGCCATCCAGGTGCTCAACAAGGAGCCCTCGGCCGGCACCAACGGTGAGTTCACCCAGCG
>DASYOA010000325.1:0-7333 GCA_036008265.1 Opitutaceae bacterium | reverse complement strand
CCGTCGCCGACCTCGGCGGCATTTTCGACAACAGCCGGATATCGGCGACCAAGATATTTGTGCAGGACGGCATCAAGACCCCGCTTTTCACCTATAAAATGGCGATGGGCTCCTATCCCTCGACCAATGACGGCCTGCAGGCGCTGGTTTCAGCGCCGAGCTCCAACGCCGACAATTGGCGCGGCCCCTATGTTGCCGATGGCAAGCTGCCGCTCGACCCATGGGGCCAGCCCTACCAATACGCCTGCCCGGGCACCCACAACAAAAACAGCTACGATGTCTGGTCGAAAGGCCCGCCTGATAAACCGAGCGACATCGGCAATTGGTGATTTATGATCGTGGGAGAGGAACGCCCGGCGGGTTCATGGGCCGCCTCGGCGAAGGCGCACCGAAGCGGTGTGCGTAAAACGCGCGCCGCGTTTACCCGGATGCATCACACTTTTCCCAAAGCTGACGCATCCGCTTGCGCCGGTTCCCTCGGCGCAAGGCGACTTCGTCGCGGTAGCCCCGACAAAGTCGGCCCGATCGGGCGCATCGCACATACGAGGGAGTATGAGCGATGCGGGTTTACGCTTTTGGAAATCCTGATTTCGCTGGCGCTGATTACCGTGTTGATCGGCGCAACCATCAGCGTTTCCCCCCGTGGCGACGCGGCCCTGACCACGGATGAGGTTTTTTGGAAAGCCCTGACCGAAGCCCGCAAGCAAGCCCTCACGACGCAGCAGGATATTCGCCTGGGTTTTGACCCCAAAACGAAGGCTTTTGTCATCGGGGCCAATATCGATCCGCAACGCAGCGACAATGCCGGCGCGCAAACCGGCGCCAGCAGCCAAACCACCGACAATGCCCCTGCGCAGACATTTCCCGTGCAATTTGCCGACAAACTCACGGTGGATTTTCTGCCCGTTGGAAAATCCACCAGCAGCATGCTGATCGGCGGCGAACTGATCGAGACGCAGTCCATCCCGTTTGTGACTTTGTACAGTGACGGCACCTGCACGCCTTTCCGCGTGCAGTTTCACAGCAGCGGTGCGGCGCGCATCATCGCCATCGACCCATGGACCTGCGCCGAAGTGCTGGAGGAGAAAAAATGAAGGCGGGCGCATCTTCCGCTCCCTGCCGTCCGGGTTCGAGCGGCTTCACGCTGCTCGAAGTGCTGATCTCGCTCCTTATTTTCGTCATGGCGGCGGTCGTGCTGGGCACGTCCTACGTCAACGTGCTCAACGGTTACGACCTCGCCCAGCGCGCCAACGCGCGCAACGAGGATATCGAATTTGCCCGCGCGCAATTGCTCGCCGAGCCGGACCACGACAAAGCCGAGCAGGGCGGCGAATTTGACTCCGCCAACAGCCGCCATGTCAGTTACCACGCACAAATTGACCCGACGCAGACGGCCGATCTCTTTGCCGTCACGTTTACCTGCGAGATCAACGACCCGAACGAAAAAAAGCCCGAAACGGACACGGAAAAATTCATGGTTTTGCGTCCCACCTGGTCCGATCCGACGACGAACACGGCCGTGCTGGCCGCCGCCAAGGCCAAAATTGCGAAGCTACAGGGAACGGCGCCGCCACAATGAAGAATTTCGCCAAGCCCAGTGCCCTTCGCCCTCCGCAGTCCGCCAGTGCGGGCGCGTTCACGCTTTTGGAAATCCTGCTTTCGCTCGCACTGGTGATGCTGGTGATGGTCGGGCTCAACACGTTCATTTTTTCGATGGGCGAGCTGTGGGGCCACCGCAGCGAGTCGCGGCTTTTGGAACTGCATGTGCGCGCGGTCACGCGGTTTCTCGACCAGCAGTTGCGGATCGCCACGCTTCCCCCCGAGGCTCAGGCCAGCACCACCCAGCCAGGCGCGGCCCCGGCCACGCCGCCGGTGGCCGTGCAGGAAATCCGGCCACAAAACGGTAGCAGCGACAACCTGCTGACTTTCGAACTGCCTGCCGGCTGCCGCCTCTTCGACTGGCAAGGCCAGCCGCCGCTGCCCGATGTCATCTGCTCGCTGCAGGTTCGCCCTGGCGAAGGACTCTTTCTGCTCTGGCACTCCAAGCTCGAAAAACATTTTTCCGACGATCCACCCCGCGAAGTCCGGGTCACGCCCTTTGTCACCTCGATGACTTACGATTACTATGATGCCGATAGCAAGCGCTGGCAGAACGAGACCACGTTGCGTCGGGACAGCTCCAACCAGGGCGTGGCGCCGCAGCGGCTCCGTCTCCAGTTCACCTACGACAAGCTCACGCGTGAGTCCATCATCAGCCTCGCCACCCCCAGCCAGGGCCTGCCGGATTATTAAGACTCCCGCCATGTTGAGCAAAAAAAGAGCCTCCATCCTGTTGATCGTGCTGGTCACGATCGCCTTTGCCTCATTGGCGCTGGTTGCTTTCATCGACCGGGCCAGCAATGATCTTCTCGTCGCGGCGCGTGTGGCCGAGGCCAACCGTCTCCGCGCCGACGCCTACTCTGCGCTCGAGGTCACCCTGGGCGTGCTCAACGAATTTATCCAGGCCGATGGCGGCGCCCTGCACAGTCCCGCCGAAGGCTGGAGCGACCCGCTTGGTTTTGCCGGCTACGAACCGGCCTCCGGCCGCACCATCGAGGTCACCTTCGAGGACGAGAGCGGCAAGCTCTCGCTACCGCATGCCGACGCCAACCAGCTGACCAATCTTTTTACCTCCTGGGGCGTGACCCAGTCGGATGCGGAGGAACTCGCCGACGCGCTGCTCACCTGGATGCGCAAGGATCATGTGGCCAGCACCGACGCCGGCACGCCTGATTATGACCGCGCGGACATCCCTTACGCGGCGCCCCAGCGTTCGCTCCGCTCGTTCGACGAACTTGCGGCCATCGATTTCGTGAAAAAAATTTTTTATGACGAAAACGGCCAGCCCAACGACCTCTGGCATAAGTTTGCCGCCACTTTTTCCCTTTATGATTTCAATCCGCCCAATCTCAACTCGGCCGGATCCGGCACCCTGACGGCGCTCGGCCAGTCCGACCCCACCTTGCAGAATCAGCTCTCCTCGTACCTGCAAGGCACGGGTGACTACAAGCAGCAGGGCCCCGGCTATTTCAAAAGCACGGCTGACGCCAATAACCTGTTCGGGGCCCAGGCCGTGCCCCAGGGCGTCGGCACGCAGATTCTCGCTTTGCGAATTATCGTGACGGTTCACGAAGACAATTCCAGCTTTCGTCTTGAAACGGTTGTCACCCAGAAGAATCAGGCGAAAGCCATCGCATCGACCGAGCAGGTGACCCTGCCGGATGGCACGACGACCAACACGCCCGGTGTCCCTTTACCGGCCACGGCCAGCAACGGCCCTGCTTCCCCGGCCAATAACAGCCCCGGCCCGGCCACTCCGGCCACTCCGGCCAGCACTGGCGCCAGCGCCACCACTACCGTTCAGCTCAATTATCCATTTACACTGCTGGAAGTTCATGAGGAAATCATTGATAATCCGGCCAAAACCTCGCCTTCACCCAATGACTCGCCGTCCACCTGACAGGCTGTTGAAAAACTCTGCTAAGCATGTCTCCTTCGTATTCCGACTTCTTTAAACGCACCGCGCCCGCACCTGACGTCGTCTTGTTGCCCGATGCGCTGTTTTTCGTCCGCACCATTTCCGTCGCGGACGGGGCCACGCCGGCCGAACTCGCCGCGCAAGCCGAGCTGGCGCTTGAAGGCTTCGCGCCTTTTCCGCTCACGCAGCTTTACTATGGATTCTATCACCCGCCGGGCACATCGCTCGCCTTGCTCTACGCCGCCTATCGCAAGCGCTTCACCTCCGAGCAAACGGCGGCTTGGGCCGGGGCCGACTTGGTGATCCCGTCATTTGTTGCGCTCCTCGGCGGTGAAGTAAAACCCGCCACGGCCCTCCTGCTTTCCGCGGGCGACGATCTCACCCTGTTGTATTGGTCCGATGGCAAGGTGCCGGAAAAAATCTCCACCCACACGTTTGCCCCGGATACGCCGGAAGAAGTGCGGGTGAAAGTACGCGACGAGATGCTCCGCTCCGCCGGCGAAAGCCGCAAGGTCATCGCCCTGTCTGCCCCGCCGGTGTCGCAACCGCCGGAGGACGAGGACAGGTTTGTTTTCCGGTCCGGCGACTTTGCCTCGCGTTTGTCGGTGGCGCTCGCCGACCAGCTCGATGCGCGCGACAAGGCCGAGCTCGCCCTTCGCCGCCAGCACCGCGCGCGCGATCTTGTCCTGTGGCGCGTTTTCTTCAGCTGCGCCGCCTTGCTGGTGCTCTGCCTGGTCGGCGAGTTTGCGCTGGTGGGTGGAAAATTCTGGCAGAAAGCCCGCCTGGCCATCGTTGAGGCGCAGGCGCCCGGGGTCGCAAAAATCGATGCGGCCAACAAACTGGTGGATAGTATCGGCGCCCGTTCGACCGACCGGCTCTTGCCTTTCGAAATGATCACGCTCGTCAGCTCGTGCAAGCCGGCCAGCGTGCAGTTCATCCGCGCCACCACCGACGGAAATTACACGCTCGAAATCGAGGCTCAGACCACGGCCCCCGGCGATGTCAGCGGCTACCAGACCGCGCTCAGCGGCCTGCCTGCCTGCTCCAATGTCGAGGTAAGCGATCAACGCACGCGCGATGGCGTCTCCACCTTCAAGTTCATTGTCACCTTCAAGCCCGAGGCACTCAAGCCCGCTGCCACATGAAAGCACTCAAAGCCTTTTTTCTCAGCCGCCTGCTGACCGAAAAATTTCTCCTCACCGGATTTTTGCTGATCATCGCGCTCTGGTGGTTTTCCCACGTCGCGCGCCGCATCAGCCTCTTGGGGGTCGATTTCAGAAATACCACGATGATTCTGGCGGCCCAGAAAAAGTCACTCGACGGGCGCGCCAACACCGAGCGCAAAGTCAAGGCGGCCCTCTCCCAGCTCGATCCCTCGCGCACGCTCGACAGTGCGCGCCTGCAAGGCGATCTCAGCACCCTGGCGACGGGCCTGCCCGCCGGCACCTCGATCGAGGCTCCCCGGGACGAACCCGCCGACCAGTTTATCAAGCATTCCGTGCAGTTTTCCGTGCGCAAGGTGGATTGGTCGACCCTGCAGCAATTCTACGTCGCGCTCAGCAAGCGCGCGCCCTACATCAGCATCGAAGAGTGCAGCATATCCGCCGAGCGCACCGATCCCAACCAGCTCGATGCCACCATGTTGATTTCATCGGTGGAGATCGCGAAATAGAGACGTAGTTGGTATTTGGTAGTTAGCATTTGGTATTTAGCGAACCTGCATAAACGTCTTTAGCCGGTGGCCAGCGACCGGCAACCAACTGCGAACGACCAATTACCAACTACAGCGAAGCCCAAACCGAATAACCATCGCTTTAACCGTGAACACGGTTCACGCCTACATCTTGTTGAACTGCGCGCTGGCGTTGAAGATCGCGCTCACGATGGCGAAGGCGAGGAAGCCGACGAACACAAACACGGTCAGCAGCATGACGGTGGCGAGGATGCGGGTGAAGGCGTCGAGCTGGTGGGAAATAATTTTTTGATGGTTGTGCGCGATGTCCTTCAGGCTTGGCACGATGTTGCCGGTGTTTTCGCCGATGGCGAGGCGGTCGATCATGAGTTCAGGGAAGCAGCCGGTGTGGCTGAGCGCGAGGGAGAGCGACTCGCCCTCGATCACGCGGTCAATGGCCTGGCCAAAGGCCCGGCGATGGACGCGATGCATGATCTGCCGCTCGGTCATGCGCAAGGCCTCGGCGGTGGTGATGCCGTTCTCGAGCAACAAGGCGAGCGTGTGGCTGATGGCGTGCACGGTGCGCGTGGTGACAAACGGCCCGAGCAAGGGGACTTTGAGTGAGAAGGCATCGGTGGCGAGGCGACCGGCCTCGGTCTTTCGCCAGCGCCAGAATGAGATCGCGCCGAAGATCGCAACGATGAGCACGAGCCAGCCCCAGTGCAGCGCGAAGTGCGCGAAGCCGATCAGGATTTGCGTTGAAGTGGGGATCTTGCCGCCGAGCGAATCGAAAAGCGTCTGCAGGCGCGGCAGCAGGAAGAAGAGAAAAAACAACACCACGCCGCCGGCGGCAAACATGAGCAGGATGGGATAGGCAAGCGCGGTGAGGAGTTGGCGCTGCAATTCGCGCTGCTCGGTGAGGTGGGCGATGAGGCGGCCGAGCACCTCATTCAACGAGCCGGTGGCTTCACCGGCCTGGATCAGGCTGATCGTCGAGGAGTCGAAGACGGCAGGAAAATCCTGCATGGCGCGCGAAAGCGGCTGGCCTTCGCCCAGGCGATTCCACAGGCCGGTGCAGAGCGCGCGCAACGCGGGCTCTTTCAGGCGCGCGGAAAGCAGGCGCACGGATTCGCCGGCGGAAAGGCCGCTGCTGGTGAGATCATGGAGCGCCTGGAGAAAAGGCAGCCGCTGCTTGCGCGTGAGGCTGGCGTTGGAAGCATCGAGCGCGGAACCCTGGGCGCGCGGAGCACTGGATGGCGTGGACGCGGAACCCGGTTTTTTCCCGGCGGCCGTTTTGTGGACCACGGTTTCCTCGGCCACGGTGGTGACTTGCAGGCCGCGCGCGGCGAGGAGGCGGAGAGCGTCCTTGCGGCTGGGGGCATCGAGCGTGGCGGAGACGGCGGCGCCGGCGCGGTCACGGGCATGGTAGGCAAAGCGGGGCATCGGAATTCAAGATTCAACATTCAACATTGAACATCCAGGTATGATTCGCTTGCTGCTAATTTCAGCGTCCGTCGTTGGACGTTGAATGTTGAATGTTCGAGAGCTCATTTCTCGGTGACAGTGATGACGCGCAGGACTTCCTCGAAGGTGGTGTGGCCGGCCTTGATTTTTTCCCAGCCGCTTTGCTGGAGGGTGCGCATGCCGTGGCGGCGGGCGCACTGGGCGAGGGCGCGCGTGCTTTCGCGCTTGAGGATGAGATCGTGCATCTCGTCATCGGGCTTGAGGATTTCAAAGAGGCCGATGCGGCCGCGGTAGCCGGTGCCGCGGCAACGGTCGCAGCCGACGGTGGTCTTGAGTGTCGGGATCTGGTCGGCCTCGGCGGGATCGAGGCCGAGGATGGCGAGGTTGTCGCGAAGCTTGATTTTGTTGACCGGCTCCGGTTGCGAGCACTCGGGGCAGAGTCGGCGCACGAGGCGCTGGGCGACGATGAGTTCGACGGCGGAGGTGACAAGAAAGGGCTCGATCCCCATGTCCACGAGGCGGGTGATGGCGCCGGGCGCGTCATTGGTGTGGAGCGTGGAGAAGACAAGGTGGCCGGTGAGCGAGGCGCGGATGGCGATGTCGGCCGTTTCGCGGTCGCGGATTTCGCCGACCATGATGACGTCGGGATCCTGGCGGAGCACGTGGCGGAGCGCGCCGGC
>DASYOA010000324.1:0-6438 GCA_036008265.1 Opitutaceae bacterium | reverse complement strand
CCCGTGAAATTCGACGTCGATGTTTGTCCGGCATCCGATTACTTTGCCGTCCTTAAAAATCAGCCCCGTCACCATGGCTTGGAAAATCTGCAAATTCGGCTGCAATTCCAAGGTGTGCTTCAAACGAAATTGGTATGCCTTTTTGTCGCACTGAGCTCGCGGCGACTGAACGGCCAAACCTTTGGATTCGTTGAGCAGCCGGAACTGAATTGCTGTTACGTCCGTGTTGATCGCCATTTCACCGCCAAGCGCATCGATCTCGCGGACCATCTGACCCTTGGCTTGGCCGCCGATGGCCGGGTTGCAGCTCATCTGGGCGATCGTGTCGATGTTGCCGGTCAGGAGCAGGGTAGAGGCGCCCATTCGCGAGGCCGCCAGGGCGGCCTCCACGCCCGCATGGCCGGCACCGCAGACAATCACGTCGAAGCATATCTCATTGTATAACATCAACTTAAATAACAGTAAGCCAATAGCCTACCGGGATTTAAGTGATCGCGCAAGGGACATAATTTGCGGCACATGTTGTAGGTCGGGGTTTATCCCCGACGCGTCGGGCGTGAAGCCCGACCTACATTTGATAAACCGACCCGCGGCCTATTTCCCGATACAAAACATTGCGAACAATTGATCGAGCATTCGTTCGTTATCCACTTTGCCGGAAATTTCCCCAAAAGCATTCAAGGCGCCGCGCAGGTCGCTGGCCAGCAGTTCGGTCGCGTCGTTGGCGGCGAGTTTTTTCTGCGCCGCCGCAAAACAATCCCTGGCCTGATTCAATGAATGCGCGTGGCGGGCGTTGATGGCGATGCGGTCCGCGCCGATTTCGGTGGAGAAGGCATCGGCCTTGGCCACGATGGCCGTGCGCAGTTCGTCGAGACCGGCGCCGGTCAGCGCAGAAACGCGAACGACCTGGAGGCCGGCGGGCGGCGAGGGCAGGGCGGCGGGCGCGAGGTCGATTTTGTTGATCACCGCCAGCGCGTTGGCCGGCGTGAGCCGCGCCGCCAGCGCGGCGGGCAGGACAGGGCAGGGGCCCGCGGCGTCGAGGACCAACAGGAATAAATCAGCCTCCGCCGCGCGCTCGAGGGTTTTCTCGATGCCCAGCCGCTCGAGCGCGGCCGGCGCCGGGTTGAGGCCGGCTGTATCGATTAAACGAATACAATGCGGGCCGATGGTGACCGGCTCCTCGAGGAAATCGCGCGTGGTGCCGGGCTCGGCGCTGACCAGCGCCCGGTCGCGGTCGAGCAGGCGGTTGAGCAGGCTGCTCTTGCCCGCATTGGGCAGGCCAAGGATGACGGTCTTGACCCCGGCGCGGAGCATCTCGCCGTAATGGCTCGTGGCGAGGAGGCGGTCGGTGGCCACGGAAAGGTTTTCGAGTTCTCGCGCGGCGAGAGCCCGGTCCTCAGGCGGCAAATCCTCCTCGGGAAAATCGATCTGGGCCTCGATGCGCGCGAGGAGGCCAAGCAGCGCGTCGATGAGTTCCTGCATGTGCCGGCCGAGCGCGCCGCGGAGCTGCTGGTGCGCGACGGCCAGGGCGCGCTCGCTGCGCGCGTGGATGAGATCCATCACGGCCTCGGCCTGGCTGAGGTCCATGCGGCCGTTGAGAAACGCGCGCTCCGTGAATTCGCCCGGCTCGGCGGGGCGGCAGCCGCGCACAAACAGGTCCTCCAGGATTTTTTGCGCGATAAACGGATTGCCGTGGCCGGAAATCTCGAGCGCGTCTTCGCCCGTGTAGCTCTGCGGCGCCTGAAAAAACGTGAACAGCACCTCATCCACGAGGGCGCCGGCGCGATCGCGGTAATCCGCGTGGCTCACCTGGCGGGGCAGGGGAGTTTTTTTGAAGATCTCCGTGACCAGCGCGGCTGAGCTTGGGCCGCTCACGCGCACGACGGCAAGAGCGGCGGTGCCGGCCGGCGTGGCGAGCGCGGCGATGGTGTCGCTGAAAACAGGCATGCCCGAAGCAACGCCGCCCGCGCGCACTTGCCAAGGAAAAGCCGGTGAAACCGCCGTTTTGTCCCGTTAAGAACAACGCGCCCTACGGCATTTTAACCACTAATGCACACTAAAGGGCACTAATACTTCCAAGCAGGCAGAAGACCGACTTAACCACTGATGCACACTGATAGTCACTGATAAAATGAAGTTGGGTTCGAACTCATTTTCATCTGTTTTTTCCTGATCAGTGACCATCAGTGTGCATCAGTGGTTAAAATGCTCGACCTTTTTTATTCCGCTTCGCCGCCGCTGATGACAGCACCGCCGACCACCGTCACCTTTTCAAGGATGGCCTTGGAAATTTTCTCCGCGAGTTCCGGCTTTTCCTTCAGCGCGGCCTTCGCAGCGTCGCGGCCCTGGCCGACGAGCGCACCTTCGTAGGCGATCCAGGCGCCTTTTTTCTCAAGGATTTTGTGTTCGACGCCCAAGTCGACCAGCGAGCCGAACTTCGAAATGCCTTCGTCGTACATGATGTCGAATTCGACCTCGGTAAAGGGCGGGGCCACTTTGTTTTTCACGATTTTGATCTTCGTCCGGTTGCCGATGACTTTGCCCTCGGGGGTTTTGATCTGGTCCTTGCGGCGGATGTCGATGCGGATTGACGAAAAGAATTTTAGCGCGCGGCCGCCCGACGTGGTCTCGGGGCTGCCAAACATGACGCCGATCTTTTCGCGAATCTGGTTGGTGAAGATGCACACGCATTTCGTCTTGCTGACGACGGCGGTGAGGCGGCGCATGGCCTGGCTCATGAGGCGCGCCTGCGAACCGACGGTGGCGTCGCCCATCTGTCCGTCGAGTTCGGCCTTGGTGATGAGCGCGGCGACGGAGTCGAGAACGATGACATCGATGCTGTTGGAGCGGATGAGCGTCTCCATGATATTGAGCGCGTCCTCGCCGCTATCCGGCTGCGAGATGAGCAGGTCGTCGAGTTTGACGCCGACAGTGCGGGCATATTTCGGATCGACGGCGTGCTCGACGTCGATGAACGCGGCCAAGCCGCCCTTGCGCTGGCACTCGGCGATGACGCTCAAGCAGAAGGTGGTTTTGCCCGATGATTCAGGGCCATAAATTTCGACAATGCGGCCGAGCGGCAGACCGCCGACGCCGAGCGCGAGATCGATCGCCAGCGAACCGGTGGAGAGCGTCTCGACTTTCATCTTGGCGTTGCTGCCCAGGCGCATGATGGAGCCTTCGCCGAACTGCTTGGTGATGGAGGAGAGCGCGAGATCGATGTTTTTTTCGCGCGCGGTGTGGGCGACGGGCGAGGGGGCTTTGGCGGTGGCGGCTTTGGACATGGTAGAAAGAGTGGTTAATGAAGTTTAGCAGGGAAAGATTCGCGCAGGCTGAATCTTTTCACGGACGAAGCAAGCGCGCAGGGCCGATTCGGTGAATTTCAATGCGGCGCCGGCGCCTTGAAGGCAAACGCGAAGACCACGGCCAGCAGGATGAGCCCGAAACTCACCACATAATTCCACGTCAGCTTCTCCTGCAGGACCAGCCACGCAAAAACGACGAACACGGAGAGGGTGATGACTTCCTGGATGATTTTGAGCCGGTAGGCGCTGATGCCGCCCGCATACCCGAGGCGATTGGCCGGCACCATGAAGCAGTATTCGAGGAACGCAATCCCCCATGACATGAGGATGACGATCCAGATCGGCTTGCCCTCGAAGACCTTGAGCTTGAGCTGCCCGTACCAGGCAAACGTCATGAAAATGTTCGAGGCGGTGAGCAGCAGGATGGTTTTCATTTTTTGTGCCCGTAATAATCCTGAAACCACTTCACGAAATGCTTCAACCCTTCTTCGAGCGGCGTTTTCGGCGTGTAACCGATGGCGGCGCTCACCCGATCGAGGCTTGCGCAGGTGACAGGCACGTCGGCGGGCTGGGGCGGCAGGAGATTGAGTTGCGCGGGATGCCCGAGGAGTTGTTCGAGCATGCGCACGAAAAGCATCACCTCGACCGGGCGGTGATGGCCGAGATTAAAAATGCGGAAGGCTGGTTTCGACAGGCTTCCTCCTTCGCTAAAGCTACGGAGGACAGGCACCGCAGGCGGGTAGAGCAACATTTTCACGATGCCGTCCACCACGTCGTCGATATAGGTGAAGTCGCGCAGCTGCTTGCCGCCGGCGTAGAGGTCGATGGGGCGGCCCTCGCAAATGGCGCTCGCGAAAAGCGTGGGCGCGGTGTCAGGCCGGCCCCACGGGCCGTAAACGTTGAAGAAGCGCAGGCCGGTGAGGTTGAGGCCGAAGAGATGCGCGTAGCTGTGGGCCAGGACTTCGTTGCTCTTTTTGGTGGCGCCATAAACAGAAAGCGGGTGGCTCGTGTCGTCATCCTCGGCGAACGGCACCTTTGCGCTCGCACCGTAAACGCTGCTCGACGACGCAAAGACGGCGTGCTTCGGCGGATGCGCGCGGCAGGCCTCGAGGACGTTGCCGAAGCCGACGAGGTTGCTCTGCAGGTAGGCGGCGGGATTTTTCGCGCTGTAGCGGACATTGGCCTGCGCACCGAGATGGATGACGTAGTCGGGCTGGAAGTTTTTGAAAATCCCGCCGAACTCCGCCGCGTTGGCAAAGTCCGCGCGCACGAAACGGAAGCCCTCCAGCTTCTCTAGCCCGGCCAGCCGGGCGCGCTTCAGCTCGACCGCGTAGTAGTCGTTGAGGTTGTCGAGGCCGAGCACCTCGCAACGCTTGGTTGATGCAAGCTTTTGACAGACATGCATGCCGATGAATCCGGCCGCGCCGGTGACGAGGATTTTCACTTCACCGCTGCTAACTTATGTCGCGCGACACGGCTAGAGGAAAATTACGGTCGGGAGTGGCGGATGAAAATTTCCGAAACTTCCTCTTGAATGCCCGCAATCTCCTCCTTTAGGTTGCAACACTTTTCCCTTCGAACATCCTTTAAGCATGAAGATCAAAGCCTATCTCAAGCCGTCCTGCGGTTGGTCCAACGGCGTACGTGCCATCATGAGCAAGCACAATCTCGCCTTCGAGGACATCGACATCATCAACAACCGCGCGAACTACGAGGAGATGGTGCGCAAGTCCGGCCAGCCGCTTTCACCCTGCGTCGAGATCGATGGCGTCATGCTCGCCGACATCTCCGGCGAGGAAGTGGAAAACTATCTCCTGGCCAACGATCTCGTTAAGCCCAGCGACACGCCGGCCGGTGTCCCCACCAACGCCGCCTGCTCGGATGAGGAACACGCCAAAATGGCCACCAAAACCATCCGATTTTTCTAACGCCTGAGCCCGCCGACATAAATTTCTGGGCCGCTCTAGCGTCAACTGGAACCGGCCTTTTTTTTGCGCCCACACCAACCCACCGATAAAAGACAAACTGCTAATTCTTGGTTAATACCACCGAATAGACCGCCTGATCTTAAAATTTTGACGCCCGATGGATAACACCACGCCACATCCCGAAATGCCCTCCGGCCGGCCAGCCAAGCAGGGACTTTACGATCCCTGGTTTGAGCACGATGCCTGCGGCGTCGGCTTTGTCGTGGATATGAAAGGACGCAAGTCCAACCAGATTTTGCTGCAGGCGCTCCAGGTATTGAAGAATCTCGACCACCGCGGCGCCAGCGGCAGCGAACCCAACACGGGCGATGGCGCCGGCGTGCTGTTGCAGATGCCCCATCGTTTTCTCCAGGAGGCGTGCAAGAAAGCCCGCATCTCCCTGCCCGGCCCGGGCGAGTATGGCAGCGGCCTCGTTTTCCTTCCGCAAAAGGCCACCATGCGGCGCCGGCTGGAAGAGCTTTTCGGGCAGATTGTCCAGTCGGAAGGCCAGGTCATGCTCGGCTGGCGCACCGTGCCGACCAGCAACGCCTCGCTCGGCGCGACCGCCAAGTCCTCCGAGCCGTTCATCCGCCAGGTCTTCATTGGCCGCAATCCCAACCTGACCGATGACATGGCGTTCGAGCGCAAGCTCTACGTCATTCGCAAGCGCGCCTACGCCGAGATCCGCACCGCGACCATCGACGGCGGCGAGTTTTGGTACCTGCCCAGCCTGTCCTACAAGACCATCGTTTACAAAGGTATGCTGCTGACCGAGCAGCTCCCGGGCTATTTTCTCGACCTGCAAAACCCGGCGATGGAAACCGCGCTGGCGCTCGTGCACTCGCGTTTCAGCACCAACACCTTTCCCAGCTGGGATCGCGCCCATCCCTACCGCTACATCGCCCACAACGGCGAAATCAACACACTGCGCGGCAACATCAACTGGATGCATGCCCGGCAGGCGCTTTTCGAGTCCGAGTTGTTCGGCGAGGACATTAAAAAAATCCTGCCCATCATCAACCCGCACGGCAGCGACTCAGCGATGTTCGACAACACGCTCGAACTGCTCGTGCTCGCCGGGCGGCCGCTCGCCCACGCGATGATGATGATGATCCCGGAGCCGTGGTCCAATCACGAGAGCATGGACGACACGCGCAAGGCTTTCT
>DASYOA010000323.1:0-5099 GCA_036008265.1 Opitutaceae bacterium | reverse complement strand
GCGCTGTCCGGCGGCAGGTTCACCTGCTCGTCCCAGCCGAGCAGGCTGTCCACCGTGCCGAGCAAGTGCGCGCGTTGCAGCTTGTCGGTCAATTCAGCGTAAGCATCAGTAGCCATCCCGTGAACTAAACGCGGCGATGTTCCACGCGCAAGCACGTCGGCGCTTCGCGTCGGCCGCTCAGGCCTCATTCTTGGGAACAGTGAACCGCTTGAACGACTTCGGATCAGGCTCTGCGAGAAGCGAAAGAAAGGATAGGGCTTCGGCCATCGTTCTGCAAACCATGACCTGCTGGTCGCCGACGATCTCCCGATACGCCCCAAACATCCGGATAAGACCGAACTGGAGATCGGAAGCCACGACGAATACCCGCTTGGAATCTGCACTAAACAGCGCATGCCTCGCCAAATCTTTCACCTCGGCGCTAGACAATTCCAGCTTTGTAATCTCACGGTAATCCACCAGCTGGTTAAGCTCCGGACGAAAGTCGGGGTGGCACAATAACTGAGCCCTGAAATCCAACACATCGGCACGGCTAATTACGCCCGTCGCCTTTGCGCAGACCACTCCATGTTCCGTATCGATGTAGAATTCTCCAGGCATCGAAGTTGGCGATAGTGTACGATGTCCCATACATGGCAAGCACGGGCCATTGACCGCCAGGCCGACTTTCATCCACGCTGCGCAGATGCCGGCTTCGCGCACGCCCATCCTTGAGGTCTCGCGGCTCTCCATCGAGCGCGGCCGCACGCGCATCCTGCACGAGGTGAGCTGGCGGGTGGAACGCGGCCAGCATTGGGTTGTGCTCGGGGCGAACGGCAGCGGCAAAACCTCCCTGCTGCGCGCGCTCACCGGCTACCTGCCGCCCACCGCGGGCCAGGTCGCCGTGTTCGGAAAAATCTACGGTGAGACTGACTGGCGCGACCTGCGCCTGCATATCGGACTGGTGACAAGCGCGCTGCAGCCGCACGTGCCGCCGGCGGAGCCCGCGCTCGAAACCGTGCTGAGCGGAAAATTCGCGCAGCTCGATTTGTGGGCAAAGACCACTCGCGCCGACCGCGCCGCCGCTGCGCGCATCCTGCGGCGCGTGGACGCTGCCCCACTCGCGGAGCGCGAGTGGATGTTTCTTTCGCAAGGCGAACGCCAGCGCGTGCTCATCGGCCGCGCGCTCATGGCGAAGCCACGGCTGCTCATTCTCGACGAGCCGTGCGCCGGGCTCGACCCGGTGGCGCGCGAACAGTTTTTGAAATTTATCGACGACCTCGCTGGCCGTCCCGGTGCGCCGGCGCTTGTGCTGGTGACGCATCACGTCGAGGAAATTACGCCGGCCTTCACCCACGCGCTCGTGCTGCACGCGGGCACGGTCGTGGCCAGCGGGCCGAAAGCGCGCACCGTGACCTCCGCGGTGCTCAGCCGTGCGTTCGGCGCCCGCATCCGCGTGCGCACACGCGATGGGCGATACCGGATACTTTAGTTGAACACGGAGAGCACGGAGTTCACCGAGAAGGAAAATCCTTAAAGGATCGGACCTCCTTGCTCACCGTGTTAAAATTATTTCGCGGTGCCGAACAATTCGTCGAAGAACACGCGCATATGCTGCCACGAGCGGTGGTCGGCGGCGGCGTTGTAAGCGATGGGCAGCCCGTTTTTCCGGCCGAGCTCGGTGGCATCGGGATTGGTGAAGGCATGCAAGGCGCCGGCATAGCTGATGAACTGGTAGTCGAAACCGCCATCATCCATTGATTTTTTAAATGCGGCGATGGCTTCCGGCTTTGAAAAGGGATCGAGCGCGCCGTGGCAGATGAGAAATTTCGCCTTGTTTGAGGCGCCGGCCGGCGCGGGCACGAGCGAACCGTGGAAACTCACGATGCCGGCAAGCGGCGCGCCGCTGTAGGCGAGCACCTGGCAGACGGCGCCCCCAAAACAGTAGCCGATGGCGGCGACTTTTGTATCATCGACGAGGCCGGTGGCCAGAAGCTGGTCGAGGCCGGCCCGCGCGCGTTCCGCCATCAGCGGCTTGCCATAAAATTGGCTGGAGAGCTCGCCCGCTTTGGTCGGGTCGGTCGTGCTGAAGCCATCTCCATACATGTCCACCGCGAAGGCCACGTAGCCGAGTTCGGCCAGCATGACGGCGCGGTGCTTGGCATAGTCGTTGAGCCCCCACCATTCGTGTACGACGAGCACGCCGGGCAGTTTGCCCTGGGTGGTCTTTTCATCGTCGTAGGCGAGGAAGCCCTCAAGTTTCACGCCTCCTTGCTCGTAGGGCACGAACTTGGTCACAACCTTGGCCTGCGCGGCAAACGCAGCCGCAAAAACGCTAAGAAAGACAACGAGTATTTTCATGGCGCGTGCAACCTGCACGAGATTGGCCGCAGGTCAAACCACGCCCTAAAAACAAACCCCTGCTCACTACTCGATGCTCGCTACTTCTTCCCTACGACGGATAGCCGCCCGCGATGTATTGCTTCAGCTGCACGCACTCGGCGTGATGCGCCTCAGCGACCCAGCGGGAGATGTCGCCGATGGAAATGAGGCCGAGCAGGTGGCCGTCCTCAACCACGGGCAGATGGCGGCAGCGCTTCTCGGCAAACATCGTCATCACTTCCTCGATCGTCGCCTCGCGGGTGATGGTGTTCACATTCGCCGTCATGACCCGGGAAACCGGCGTAGTCTTCGGATCGACCCCAGCCCCGACCACGCGAGTGAGCACGTCGCGTTCGGTGAAGACACCGGCGAGCCGGCTGCCATCCATGATCAGGACGCAGCCGATTTTCTGGCGGTTCATTTCCGCCACGGCGGCGGCGACAGTGGCGGTGGCAGGCACGGAAAAAACGGAGGAGCCTTTGTGCTCCAAGAGGGTGGAAATGGAGGCATTCATGGGAATTCTTGGTATAACGTTCGGGGTTGATTGAAGCGTGACGCGAGATGGCGTCGGGCTCAACTCCAAATCCCAGTTTGGCACGCAATAGTAGCAGAACTTTCTTCATCGCCATCACCGACCGGGCGAGGGCATTTTCGACTTGGTTTGGTGCATTTCATATGTAGCCGGCCTCGCTGAGGCCGGGCCGGGGTCAACGACCCCGGCTACAATATATATCGCACCAAATTAAATCGAAAGCCCTCCAAAAGCACGATCAAGGGGAATGGTTTGACGACCGCGTCGCGCCGGGAGAACGTACCGCTCCCGCTGCCCAGTATGAATTTCTCGCCATCATGAAACCTGAGCCGTCTCCCGCCGATACCCTGCGCAAGGTGATCAAGATCGCCCGGGTCAACGGAATGGTTGTGGTCTTCCCGGTGGCAGGTCTCTGCGCACTGGTTGAAATGGCGATGGGCGACTGGTTTGGCGCCATCGTTGGTTTCCTGGTGGCGGCAGCCGGCTGGAGCGAGTGGCACGGCGCTAAACTCCTTAAACGCGGCCAGGCGCGCGGCATGGCCTGGCTCGTGCGCAGCCAGCTTTATTTACTGGGCTTGATCTGGCTTTATGCCCTGACGCAGATGGCAGGCTACAATCCTGATTCTGTGCGGGCGAGCCTGCAGGAGCTAAATCGGGTTGGAGGCATAAATGTCCAGGAAATGCTCGAAAACCTGGGCTACGATACGCAGGAAGTGATCCAGCTTGGGCGGACCTTTTGCTATGTGCTGTATGGCTCGTTCGCGCTGGTGGCGGTATTTTATCAAGGCGGCCTCGCGCTTTTTTATCGGCGGCACACCGCGGCGGTGCGAACGGCATTAGCCGAGACTAAACAGCCCCAGTGAGAGATATTGTTTTGTCATGCATGAAACCGCGCGGCATCCCTAGCTGAACTTTTCCTGCTTTCTCGTCGGTCGCTCAACTCTCAGCTCTCGACTTCACACTCCCATGACGATCAAAGACAACGAGCACGTCGATCTCGCCACGCCGGCTGGCCCGATGCGCACTTATATTTTCCGTCCGACCACACCGGGCAAATATCCGGGCATCCTGCTTTTCTCCGAGATTTTCCAGGTCACCGGCCCCATCCACCGCACCGCGGCCCTGCTCGCCGGCCACGGTTTCGTCGTGGCCGTGCCGGAGATTTACCACGAGTTCGAACCGGCCGGCACCGTGCTGGCCTACGACCAGGCCGGCGCCGACCGCGGCAACGCCCTCAAAACCATGAAGGAACTCGCCAGCTACGACGCCGACGCGCGTGCCGTGCTCGCCTTCCTGAAAACGTACGAACATTGCACCGGCAAACTTGGCACCATGGGCATTTGCATCGGCGGCCACCTCACCTTCCGGGCCGCCATGAATCCCGACGTGCGCGGCGGCGTTTGCTTCTACGCGACGGACCTCCACAAGCGCGGCCTCGGCAAGGGCATGAACGACGACTCGCTCCTGCGCGCCAAGGAAATCAAGGGCGAGCTGCTCATGATCTACGGCCGGCAGGACCCGCACGTTCCCGCCGAGGGCCGCGCCAAGGTTTACGCCGCGCTGACCGAGGCAGGCGTGCACTTCACCTGGCACGAGTTCAACGGCGCGCACGCCTTTCTCCGCGACGAAGGCCACCGCTACGACCCCGAGCTCGCGCACCTGTGCTACGGCCTGGCGCTCGTTTTTTTCCGCCGCAAACTGGGCGAAGGCGACCTGCGCGACGCGAACGCCGCCTCCGGCCCGGCGGAGACAAAGCATTAGAGCGATTTAGGATAAAACTATAGCCAAAATAGAGGATGGATTAATAACCACTGCAAATCGGTCGTCTCGTTTCGCGCGGTAGCTCGGGTAGGGCGAGACCTCCGGGCGAGCCGGCTCGTCGAGGACGCCTCGCCCTACCTTTATTGTGGCCACGACATTTTTAAACCGCCCTAGCGTGTGTCTGACGGAATAAAAGATTTCATCCCCGGCAAACCCAAGTGGTGGCAGTGGCCGACGGTGCTCTCGCTCGACGCCCCGGTCGTGGCGTTGTTGTGGCAGTGGCTGCTCGCACGCGTTGCGCACACTCCGCTGGCGTGGCACCACGTCTTCATCCTCGGTACAGCGGTGTGGCTCGTTTACGCGGCTGATCGTTGGATCGAAGGCTGGCGGCTGGTGCCGGAACGGGTGCTTACCCAACGGCATTGGTTTTACCTGAGCCAGCGCT
>DASYOA010000322.1:0-5411 GCA_036008265.1 Opitutaceae bacterium | reverse complement strand
GCCGCCAGCGCCTCGCGCACCACCTCGCTGGTCGAGCGCAAAGCCAGCGCCCGGCGGCTGGCCTCGATTTTTGCGATCAGATCGAGAGGCAGATCAAAAGTGAGCGGCAAGCTGGTGGATTTTTTTTTTGCCATGTAGGGGCTGGGAAATTAGGTCGGTACGGCAAGGGACTAGCCGCGTGCGGTGCATGGGGGCAACGCAAAAAGTTTCAGCCCGGGATGCGATCGTAAAATTGAGAATGGACAGCGCAGGACGGTTGACTGATTTTTCGCCCCATCGTGGCCAAGGTCGTCATTGAAAGCCTCCTGAAGGTTTATCCTGAAAAAAACGGCCCGGGTGTGCGTGCGGTCAACCGCATCAATCTGGCGGTCGAGGATCGTGAGTTCATGGTGCTGGTGGGGCCTTCCGGCTGCGGCAAGACCACCACGCTGCGCATGATCGCCGGGCTGGAGGAAATTTCCGGGGGAACCATCGCCATCGATGGCCGGGTCGTGAATGACGTCCTGCCCAAGGACCGCGATATCGCCATGGTTTTCCAGAATTATGCGCTTTATCCGCACATGTCGGTTTATGACAACATGGCCTTCGGCCTGAAGTTGCGAAAATTTTCCAAGAGCGAGATCGACGCCCGCGTGCGCGTGGCCGCCGCCATGCTCGGCTTGGAAAACTACCTCCAGCGCAAGCCCAAGGCCCTCTCCGGCGGCCAGCGCCAGCGCGTCGCCGTCGGCCGCGCCATCGTGCGCAAGCCCAAGGTCTTTCTTTTTGACGAACCCCTCTCCAATCTCGACGCGAAGATGCGCGTCTCCACCCGCGCTGAAATCTCCCGGCTCCACGCCCGGCTCGGCGCGACGATGATCTATGTCACCCACGACCAGGTCGAGGCCATGACCATGGGCGACCGCATCTGCGTGATGAAGGACGGCGACATCATGCAGGTGGCCGAGCCGCTCACGCTCTACAACCAGCCGTCCAACCTCTTTGTCGCCGGCTTCATCGGCAGCCCGGCGATGAATTTTTTCAATGGCACTGTCCGCCGCGCGGGAAACTCCCTGAGCTTCATCGAAGACAACCCCGCCGCTGCGCCGCTCACGCTGCCGCTCGGCGCGCAAGCGCAGGCCTATGTCGATCGGCCCGTCATCCTTGGCCTGCGACCGGAGGATATCAGCGATCCAACAGCCGACTCCGCCGCCACCGCCGAGGTCTTGGTTGAGATTGTCGAGCCGATGGGGGCAGAAACTTTTGTCCACCTGCATACGGGCGCGACCACGTTTATTGCCCGGGTTCAGCCCACCGCACATGTCGCCATTGGCCAAAAAACCCGGGTCGCCTTCCGCACCGGGAGAATTCATCTCTTCGACCCCGCGACGGGGCAGGCGGTTCGGTGAAACGCAAATCGGTTTTTTAACCGCGAATGGACGCGAATACACGCGAATTGTAGCCGGCCTCGCTGAGGCCGGGCCGGGGTCACCGACCCCGGCTACAAATTACAATAACGATTTCGCGGGGTGAGGGCACCCCGCCCACAAGAACAGCTTCTACTCCACCGGCACGATTTTCTGCGCGTCGGGCGGATTGACCGTCCCGGCGAGTTGCGCTGGCGCAAACATCTCGCCCGGCAGCGTCAAGCCCAACGCCGCGCCTTTGACCAGGAACCTCGTCTTGTCCCGCGTCGCCTCATCGCGCACGTCGAAGGTTTTCGGGATCCATTGGTCGTTGATGCGCTTCATTTCGAGCAGGCTGATGGTTTTGAGGGTTTGCCCGTCGTGGCCGACGAGCTCCACCTGCACGAGCGCATTGAACTGCGTGTCGAGAAACACGCGCACTCCTTTCAGCGCGGGATATTTCTCCGCAAAATCTTTTGGCGGCTGGAGCAAAAACTGATGGGTCGGCCGGCCGCGCAGCCGGGTCAGGCCCTGGTAGGCGAAATCCGGCCAGTACAAAAACGGCATTTGCAGGTCGAAGGCGGTCAGGTTGGTGCCGGCCACCGGGGCAAAAAGTGCGGCCACGTCGAGCGGTTTGGCCGCGTCCGCTCCATCCTCGCTCCAGACCGCCGGCGTCGGGCCATTTTGCACGAGCAGGTGCAGCTCCGTTTTTTTCGCTGCATCGGTCACGATGGCCACGCGTGAAAGCGGCCCTTGGTCGTTGCGCGTGCCCCAGAGCTGGCCGGTCAGCACGCGCTCGTCCCCGCGGCGCGGCAGCACGTGCAGTTCGAATTCAAGAAAGTAATCGCCCGCGATGCCCTTGGCGCGAAAATCCTCCATCACGCGCCGGCCCTCGGCCTGGTCGGGCGCGCCAAACTGACCATATTCCGGCTGCGGCAAAAAACGCGGCTGCGCATTGGCCGTCAGCGCCAGGCCGGACAGCAAAAGGAAAAAAATCCGCGAGCCCGACGTGGTCGGCCTGCGCATATTCAGCCTCAGGGCTTCGTCGGCGCGGTCGCCGCCGGCGTTGTCGTTGGGCCAGCGGCGGAGGGCGCCGGCTGGGTGGTGACCGGGGCGATGGGTTGCGCGGTCAAAGGCTTGGCCGACACTGTGACGTTCGGCAGCGCCAGGCTCCCTTGATTGGCATGGCTGCGTTGATAGACATTGCCCAGGTAAAGAATAAAGCTGAGCACGAAAAACGCTATGGTCATCTTGATCGTCAGTTTGCTGGTAACGGTGCCGTGGGAGCCGCCCAGCACTGATTCGGCCATGCCGCCGCCGAGGGCCGAACCCATGCCGCCGTCGGACTTCGCCGGCTGCGCCAGCACGAGAAGGATCAGAAACAGCGAAACGATGATCAGGATGACAGTGAGAATACCAAGGAGAATACTCATGGAACCGAAGATGACAGCAGACGCGGACAAAGGTTGTCAATGCGCCGTTGAGAATGATCAGGAGATAGCGATGTAGCCGGTCTCGCTGAGGCCGGGATGCCGGGGTCAGCGACCCCGGCTACAATTGCAGACGTCGAGTCGCCATTGCGTTAGGCCAGACTTCGACCCCCTAAATCACGTAGTCATCCGGTTTTTTCGTGTCGGTGCTCGACGCCATGCCGGTTTCGGCCGTTTGCGGTTGTTTCCGGTCGTAGAAGATGCGCACATCGGCTTTTTGGGCGCTGCCACCCTCCTCTTTCAACAACTGTGAGGCGCGCTTCAGCGCGCGTTTCGTGCTCATGGTGAGATTGACCTCGGCCGGGAAAACGTTCGCCTCGCCGATTCTCGCGAGCAGGCCACTGCGTTTCAGCACGCGCAGGACATCGGCATTGCAGCCGCTGATAAGCAGGTGGCGGCCAGTCTGGCTCAAATAGTCATGGAGCGATTCCATGGCCATGACCGTGGTGGCATCGAGGTGGCGCGCATTTTTCATGCGCAGGATAAAGATGCGGATATTCTGGTTTTCCGCCTGCCCCCGGATGTGCTCCTGGAAAAGATCGGCGGCGCCGAAAAACAAATCGCCCTCGATATGGATGATGGAAATTTGCGGGTTGGCCCGCTGGTTCGGGTCGGCCAGCTCGGCCAGCACCCCGCTTTCATTGAAGGCGTATTCGATGAGCGTGGGCGTGCTCGTTTTTTGCAGGAACAACGCGAGGGCCACGCCGATGCCGACGTAAATGGCCGTGTCGAGCCGGAGGAAGAATGCGGCGCCCAGCGTGACGACGAACACCACGGCGTCGGAGCGCGTGGAACGCACCGCGACGCGGATCTGCTGCTTGTTGATCAGCTTGTAGCCGACGCGCATGAGATGCGCGGCCAGCGCCGCCACCGGGATGTAGTTGAAGACCGGCGTGACGAACAGGAGGATCAACAGCACAACCACGCTGCTCAACATCGACGACAGCTGCGTCGCCGCGCCACTCTGGTAGTTGACGGCCGAGCGCGTAAAAGACGAGGAGCCGGGCGTGAGGCCGAAAAGCCCGACGGCGATATTGCCCGCGCCCATGCCAATCAGCTCCTGGTTGGGATCGAGGCGCTGGCCGCTTTTGGCCGCGAGCGATTTTGTAATCGCGGTGGCTTCGAGCATGCCGATGATCGCGACGGCAATGGCTGTGCTCCCGAGCACCGGCAGGATCCGCAACTGCGTGTGCCAGGCCGGCAGGCTGGCAAACTGGGGGAAAACCGCCATCAGCGCACCTTCATCCTGCACCAGACGGAAGGGCATCCGCTTCAGGCCGAAGACGTGGTGGTGGTCGATTAAATAGGAGAAGCCCAGGGCCAGTACACCGAGCGTCGCCAGGCCGATGAGCGCCTCGGGCCAGGTTTTCCGATAAAGCTTGATGCCCTCGAAAATCACCAGTGTGAGCACGCCGATGCCGATGGCCCAGGCAGAAATATTCACCTGCGCGAGCGCTCCCCAGACATCCGTCAAAACGGTGACGAATCGCTGCCCGGCCGGCACGCCAAAACCGAGGAAATTTGGCAGCTGGCTCGTGATGAGCAGAATGCCGATCGCCGCGGTGTAGGCGACCACGACCGAGCGCGAAATAAACTTGGTGATTTCGCCAAAATTGAGCAACCCCGCGAGAAATTGCACGAGGCCGACCAGGAAGGCGAGGTAGGCGGCGAGCGGCAGCGGGTCGAGGCCGAGGCCCGAGTTGGCCGCGATGGCGGTGGCCGTGATCAGGCTGACCGACGTCGTCGGACCGAACACGTGGTGATGCGACGAAAAAAACAGCGCGCTCACAAATCCGCCAATGACCACCGAGAGAATCACGCTGGTCGGCGGCAGCCCGAGGATGAGGGCGAAACCGATGGCCTGTGGAATTGAAACCAGCGTCAGCGTCGAACCGGCGATCAAATCAGCGCGCAGCTTGCCCCACGAGTAGTGCTGCAAATCCGCGACAAACGGCAGGCGCAGCCGGAACATTTTTGCGCTCATCGCCGACGCGTCCGAGAGCGTCTCCTTTAGCGTTTCAGCTGTGCTCATTCCTTGGAAGCTAGCTCAAAATTAAAAATGTGCAGCGTATATCGAATTTCGAGACAACCCCTGCAATCAGGTCTCAACGCCAAGTTTTTCAAGGATGCGATGCAAGTCGTCGTTGCCGTGGTATTCGATGATGAGGCGGCCTTTTTTTGGCGAATGCTTGAGTGAAACACGCGCGCCAAGGTGGGAAGTGAGTTTCTTCTCGATGTTGGCGACGGCGGCAGCCTCGACCGGCGGCACCGCGCGGCCCGTGGACGAGGCCGGGGCGGATGAGCCGGCTTTTTTCGCCTGCACGAGTTTTTCCGTCGCCCGCACACTCCAGCCTTCCTCGATGACACGCCGGGCGAGCAGCGCGCGCTGCGCCGGCTCCTCCACCCCCAGCAACACCTTGGCGTGGCCGACACTCAACAGGTTTTTCGCAATGAAGCCCTGGATTTCGCTTTCGAGCGTGAGCAGGCGCAGCGCATTCGCCACCGTCGCGCGGCCCTTGCCCACCCGCTCGGCCGCGGA
>DASYOA010000321.1:0-5793 GCA_036008265.1 Opitutaceae bacterium | reverse complement strand
GGCGAGCCGAAGGGCGTCGTGCTTACGCATCGGAACTTGCTCGCGAATTGCGCCCAAATTTCCGGCCTCTCGATCCTGCCTGACACTTCCACGATGCTGGCCTGCCTCCCGCTGTTCCACAGCTTCGGCTTCACCGTCATGCTCTGGTATCCGCTCCTGCGCGGTTGCAAGGTGGTCACGGTGCCGAGCCCGCTCGACACACGCAGGATCATCGATGCGATCAAGGCCGAGCGCGCCTCGGTGCTCGTGGGCGCGCCGACATTTCTGCGGCCTTTTTTGAAAAAGGCCGAAAAGGAAGACCTGCGCTCGCTCACCCTGGTTGTTTCCGGGGCCGAGAAAATGCCACGTGAAATCTACGACGGGTTCCTCGAAAAATTTGGCCTGGAAATCATGCAAGGCTACGGCCTGACGGAGACGTCCCCCGTGGCGAATATCAACCAGCCCAATCCTCCGGTGACGACCACGACGGCAGCGCAGCAGGAAGGCAAACGGCTGGGCTCGGTCGGCCGCATGCTGCCGGGCATGACGGCGCGCATCGTCGATCCCGACACGCTGGCGGAGCGGCCGGTGGCGGAAACCGGGCTGTTGCTGTTTCGCGGCCCCAATATTTTCAGCGGCTATCTCAAGGACGAGGAGAAGACCCGCGCGGCACTGCGCGACGGCTGGTTTGTGACCGGCGACCTCGCGCGTTTCGACCCGGCGGGATTTCTCCATATCGAAGGCCGGCTCTCGCGGTTTTCAAAAATTGCCGGGGAGATGGTGCCGCACGGCACGGTGGAGCAGAAGCTCGCGGAAGTTTTTGACCTCGACCAGAGCGAGGGCCCGATCGTGGCCGTGGTTGGAGTGCCCGATGTGGCCAAAGGCGAGGCGCTCGTGCTTTTGACGACGCGGGACTTCGGCGCCGATCAGATCCGCGACAAGCTCACCGCCGCCGGCCTGCCCAATCTTTGGGTGCCGAAAATCATCCGCCGCGTGGAAAAATTCCCGATGCTCGGCACCGGCAAGCTCGATCTCAAAGGCTGCAAGGCGCTCGCGCTGGAAGTAGCCCCGACAAACCTGTAGAAAACCGCGAATGAACGCCAATTGACGCGAATAGCTCTGTCCCGATCTTGGCCATCCCAGCCCCGAGGTTACGGTTGAGACGGGTTGGCGGAACCGGCTGGAGAATTGTTTGTTGGCGCAGAGTTCTGGGCATTGGGATCCGAAGCCGGCGGAGCGCCCTGCTGGGTTCCTGCCCAGTGATCGAGATTCTGGTGATGGTTCATATCGTAGACGTACTTATGAATTTGGCTGACAGTCATATGCTTGTAGTAATCAGGCAAAGGCATCGGCCAATTGTTGCGCGTTTGATCGCCCGTATTTGCAGCATTGGCTGGTTGCCCTGCCTGTTGTGCCGCGAACTGTTGCTGGCGGGCCAGGGCCAGCTTGTATTCGTCATCACATCGCACTTCGGGATAGCGCAGGCGAAATTTTTGCCAGAAAGCAACCTGGTCCGCCGGTGGCGCGTAAATAAAGCGTGGATCGGCCTGGACTTGGGCCTTGAGGGCCTGTCCATCGGTAATGCGCTGGTCGCGGAGCTGTGCGGCCTGGTCGTCGATGGCTTTCTGCTGTGCCTGTTGCGCGGCGACATCTTCTGCTGAAAGGAAACTTGTACCGACGACTTTGCCGCCCACGAGCTTCACTTGGCCGCGATCGTAGCACAACACCAGCTTGTCGCCGAGTTGCATCTGACTTCGTGGCGGACCGAGTGCAGCTTCGACGGTGGCCAGGGAGTCACCGGGGTGAATATCGGTCGCGTGTGCCAGCACGGGCGCAGCGAGCAGAAGCAAGACAGCGAGGGATTTCAAGGCAGGGGGATTTACTTGGACGTAGATCGCCTGCCGCCGGATGGCGAGAATGTTTTACGTTACAAAATTTCCAACCCATGCACGGGGCAAGCCCGGCGCATAACCTTAGAGATAGGATCCAATCCAAGGCCGACGAAACTTGCCATGGCGGCCCAGCGAAGGACGCCTGTGCAGCGAGTTGTTCCTGTTGGCGGGCCAGGGCCAGCTGGTATTCGTCATCGCACGGCACTTCGGAGCAGCGATAACTACAAATGCATGATCTGAAACGGGAGAAGAACCGGGATCGTGTTTGTCGGCGATGAACTGGCAGAGCCCGAGTCCGGCGGGCTCTGTGGTGGTACGTCCGGTTGTTGTTCGGCAACGGATTGCGGTGGTTGGTCAGGTTGGCACGGCTGCGGCTGGTTGTCGTATGGTTGCGGCGGTTGGTCGTTGCACGGTTGCTGAGGTTGCGGTTGGTCGGCGACCTGCGGCGGTGCGGGGGCCTGCGTGTCCTGGGTGTCTTGGGCGGTCGGCGCGGAGTCCTGCGGTTGGGCGGCGACCGGTTGCTGCTGTGCAGCGATCAGATTCCCTTGTTCTGCGATCTTTAGTTGGTCGGCTTTCCAGTGATCAAGGGCGGAATTGTATTCATCATCGCATGACACTTCAGAATAGCGCATGCGGAAATCCTGCCAGAAGGTGAGCTGGGCGCCGGGTGACGCGGAGAGGAAGTCTGGATCGGCAAGTTTTTGTGCCTTGAGCGCCTGTCCCTCGGCGACGTGCTGGGCTTGCTGGGCGGCAAATTCCTCGGTTGAAATTAAATTCAAACTGGTGACTTTGCCGTCCACGAGTTGCACCTGGCCGCGGTCGTAGTAAAGCACGAGCTTATCATCGATTTGGGCCTGGCCTCGCGGTGTGCCGAGGGTGGATTGGACATCGCTGAGCGAGTCACCGGGATGAATCTCGGCCGCGTGCGCCAGCACGGGCGCAGCGAGCAGGAGCAGGAAGGCGATGGTTTTCATGATGAATCGGAGGTTTGAAGTTAAACCGCCTGACGCCGGATGGCCCAAATAGTTTCGCCTCGTAGATACTAGGGGGTGAGGCTTCAGGTACAGCGGGAGCAAGTGCCGGTGTGCAGAATGAACCAAATCCATTGACGGCGTGCATGATGCGGTGAAAGTGTGCTGCGAATGGACGAACCTTCGTTGCGTCAAAATAACGATCCCTCGGCTTTACGGGTCGATCACCGGCCGCCATCCCTCTGGCAGCGGTTTAAAAAAACCGTGGCGCCGGTCGGCGTGGCGATCGCTGCGCTCTTTGCCAAATTCAAGTTTGCGCTGCTGGCGATCCTGAAATTTTTGCCGGTGATATTGAAGACGGGCGGCACGATGCTGATTTCAATCTGGGCCTATGCCATGCTATGGGGTTGGTGGTTTGCCGCGGGGTTCGTGGTGCTGATTTTCGTGCATGAGTGCGGACATCTGGTCGTGGCGAAGAAATTCGGGCTGAAAGTCAGCGCGCCCATGTTCATCCCCTTCATGGGCGCATTGATTGCGCTCAAGGATGCGCCGAAGAATGCCTGGATGGAGGCGTGGGTCGGCATCGGCGGGCCGCTCTTCGGTTCACTGGGCGCATTGGCCTGCTTTGCGCTTTACCCGCTCACCGGCAACCCGATGTTTGTGGCGCTGGCCTACTCGGGATTTTTCCTGAACCTATTCAACCTTGCGCCGTTTGGTTTCCTGGACGGCGGACGCATTGCGACCGCATTGTCGCCGTGGTTGTGGGTGGTGGGCCTCGTCATCATTGGCTCGATGGCGTTCGCGCATCCCAGTTTTTTGTTGTTCCTGATCATCATCATGTCGCTGCCGCGGTTATTTAGTTTATTCCGCGTGAAGACCGACGCCGAGAAACGCTACTTTGAGGTCACGCCGGCACAGCGGGCCACGATGGCGGTGATGTATTTCGGGCTCGTGGCCGCGCTCGTGCTCGGCATGCACGCCGCGCAAGCCACGCTGGCGCCGCCGCCAGGACATCAAGCATTAGTCCAGTAGGGGATCAGTTTGAATTTCGGATTGAGAAGGAACAGGGCCAAGGTAAGTTTTGGCGTCATGCGCAGAGTCCATAAAACGGTCGAGAAAACCCTGGAAGCTCGTGAACGCATTGTCCTTAGTGCTGCAGAATCGCGTCGATTGGTTAAGGCGTTGCTTGCACCGCCGCGTCCGCCCGCGGCTGCCATGCGCGAAGCAATGCGCGCCTACCGGGCGATGGTGAAAAGCGACTTGGATCAAGTTACTGCAATCCGAAGATTTCCCGTAGCTTGCGCTTGATCGCATTTTGTCGAGTCGGAGTAATGTGCCCGTGAACGTTCAGAATGTCCTCGCGGGCAAACTCGATGATCAAGTGACAACGACATGCCGTCTTATGATCAAAACCATCGGCTGAGTCTAAAAAAACTTCGTGCGGGCGAACCGGCCGATCGGGCGGACGAATTGTGCTGCATACGAGGCCATTGAGATTTTGGAAGTCGGTATTGCCCGCGAGGTGATCGGGTGAAATCAGAACGAGGTAATGCGGATTAGTGGCCGTAGGATACGGCACTAGCACGGTATTCCACTGGCGCAGAGTGCTCACTTCCGACGGGCAGCAAGGCCGCGAGCGGCGGCGGCACTAATTGCGTTGTCGAGAGCAATGTCGGCAGGAGTCAGTTCAAAGGTGAACGGTTTTTTCGGCCGATGGGATGCCTTGCTGACCGCCGGACGGCGCGATGCGCGTTTCGGATTAAGGAGAGCGGTCGAGGTCATGGGGGCAGTCTGCGCGACCGAGTATAATTGGCAAGTTGGATTGTCTTTGCCCCTATTTTGAAAAAAGCCCGGGCGGTCAGGCCCAGGCTTGAGAGAACGATAAAGATTACGAGGAACGAGAATGATTCTTACCGCACGACGCGGGCGCTGCCGCCTTTCATGAGTTTCTCGATTTCCTTTTGCGTGGCCATCGAGGTGTCGCCCGGCGTAGTCGAGGCGAAGGCGCCGTGCGCCGCGCCGTAATCCACCGCGAGCTGCGGGTCGTTCTTCGAGAGGAAGCCGAACTGGAGGCCGCTGGCAAAGCTGTCACCGCCGCCGACGCGGTCGAGGATCTCGAGTTCCGGGTATTTGCGGCTGTCGTAGAATTTTCCGTCGTGGTAGAGGATCGCGCCCCAGTCGTTGACGGTGGCGGTGATGACCTTGCGGAGCGTGGTCGCGGCGACCTTGAAGTTGGGAAACTCGGCGACGGCCGTCTGGATCATGGCCTTGAACGCGTCGGTTTCGATGTGGCTGATATTCTCGTCGGCGCCCTTGACCTCGAAGCCGAGCGAGGCAGTGAAGTCCTCCTCGTTGCCGATCATCACGTCGACGTACTTGGCGATCTCGCGGTTGACCTCGCGGGCTTTTTTCAGCCCGCCGATGGTTTTCCAGAGCGAGGGGCGGTAGTTGAGGTCGTAGCTTACGATGGTGCCGCGGTTGTTGGCGGCCTTCACGGCCTCGACGGTGAGAGCCGCGGTTGTTTCGGAAAGCGCGGCGAAGATGCCGCCGGTGTGGAACCAGCGCACGCCTTGTTTGCCGAAGATGTCGTCCCAGTTGAAATCGCCGGGTTTGAGCTGGCTGGCGGCGGTGTTGCCGCGGTCGGGCACGCCGACGGCGCCGCGGATGCCAAAACCGCGTTCGGTGAAATTGAGGCCATTGCGGACGGTGCGGCCGATACCGTCGTCTTCGCGCCACTTGATGAAGTCGGTGGCGACGCCACCCTGCATGATGAAGTCTTCGACGAGGTGGCCGACTTCGTTGTCGACCAAGGCGGTGCAGACGCCGGTGCGCAGGCCGAAGCATTTGCGCAGGCCGCGCGAGGTGTTGTATTCGCCGCCGCCTTCCCAAACTTTGAACTCGCGGGCGACGCGCACGCGGGTCTCGCCGGGATCGAGGCGGAGCATGACTTC
>DASYOA010000320.1:0-2132 GCA_036008265.1 Opitutaceae bacterium | reverse complement strand
GCGGCCTGTCCGCCCGGTGGGAGTTTGTGATGCGTAACCGCAGCGCAACTGTGGCCGGTTTTCACGGCCTTTCCTGGTTTCCAAAAGTTTCCAAAGAACGACAGGAGCTATTTTCAAAATTGAAACAGCTCCCAGGCAGGCTCGGTGCTGGCAGGCGCCGAAGCCGAACTCAAGAAGATTTCATATCAACGCATTGAGATACGTCGATATGTCACTTGCCAAAGCCCCATGGCATTTTATGTTGTGGGCGGGGTGCCCTCACCCCGCGATGATCTCCGTGCAGGGTGAGGACACCCTGCCCACAGATATCTGTACCTCCCGCATGAGCGCCGCCACCCATTCCACCTCCGCCAAGGCTTCGACCAATGCCTTGCATGCGCTTTTCGACCAGCGCATCGCCCTCCTCGACGGCGCGATGGGCACGATGATCCAGCAGCATCCGCTCAGCGAGGCCGACTTCCGCGGCGAGCGCTTCAAAAGCCATCCGCACGACTTGAAGGGCAACAACGACCTGCTCTCCCTCACCCGTCCCGACATCATCGAGGGCATCCACAGCCAGTATTTCGCCGCGGGCGCCGACCTCGTTGAGACCAACACCTTCAACTCCACCTCGATCTCGCAGGCCGACTACAAGACCGAGTTCCTCGTGCCCGAGCTCAACGCCGCCGCCGTGGCCGCCGCGCGCCGCGCCGCGCAAAAAGCCGAGGCCGCCACGCCCGGCCGCCGCTGTTTCGTCGCCGGCGCCATCGGCCCGCTCAACCGCACGCTCTCGATGTCGCCCGACGTGAATCGCCCCGATTATCGCGCGGTCACCTGGGACCAGGTCGTGGCCGCTTACACCGAGCAGGCCCGTGCGCTCATCCAGGGCGGCGTCGACGCGCTGCTCGTCGAGACGATCTTCGACACGCTCAACTCCAAGGCGGCGGTTTTCGCCCTCGAAACACTCTTCGATGAACTTGGCTTCCGCCTGCCCGTGATGATTTCCGTCACCATCACCGATGCCTCGGGCCGCACGCTCTCGGGCCAGACCGTCGGCGCATTCTACAATTCCATCCGCCACGCGAAGCCGTTTTCCGTCGGCATCAATTGCGCGCTCGGCGGCCGCCAGATGCGCCCCTACATCGAGGAACTCGCGCGCATCGCCGAGTGCTACGTCACCTGTTACCCGAACGCCGGCCTGCCGAATGCCTTCGGCGGCTACGACGAATCGCCGGCCGACATGGCCGGTGTGCTCGGCGAGTTTGCCGCCGCCAGCTTCGTCAACATGGTTGGCGGCTGCTGCGGCTCCACGCCCGCGCACATGGCCGCCATCGCGGCGGCCGTCCGCGGCAAAACCCCGCGCCAACCCGTGGCCCACACGCCCGAGATGCGCCTCAGCGGCCTCGAACCATTAACCGTGACATGATTCAGCGCAAAGAAACGAAGAGGCCAAGAGTCCAAAGCCTGAAAAAATCTTTTTCCGGTCTTCGCACCTTTGCGCCTTTGCGCTAAAAAAATTCATGTCCGTTTCCGCCTCCCAGTTCCTAATCATCGGCGAGCGCACCAATATCACGGGTTCGCCGAAGTTCGCCAAGGCCCTCAAGGCCGGCGACTGGGACGCGTGCCTCGCCATCGCCCACCAGCAGGTCGAGAACGGCGCCAACGTCATCGACATCAATGTCGACGAGGCGCTGATCGAGGGCGAGGCCACGATGACGAAGTTCCTCAACCTCATCGCCGCCGAGCCGGACATCTCTCGCGTACCGGTAATGATCGACAGCTCGAAGTGGACCGTGCTCGAGGCCGGCCTGAAATGCATCCAAGGCAAGGGCATCGTCAATTCCATCTCGCTGAAAGATGGTGAGGCCGAGTTTCTCCGCCGCGCCAAGCTTGTCCTACGCTACGGCGCCGCCGCCGTCGTCATGGCGTTCGACGAGCAGGGGCAGGCCGCCACCCGCGACGAAAAAGTCCGCATCTGCACGCGCGCCTATAAACTTCTCACCGAAAAAATCGGCTTCCCTCCCGAGGACATCATCTTCGACCCGAACATCCTCACCGTCGCCACCGGCATCGAGGAGCACAACAACTACGCCGTCGATTTCTTCGAAGCCGCGAAAATCATCAAGGACACGCTCCCGCACGTGAAAATTTCC
>DASYOA010000319.1:0-3379 GCA_036008265.1 Opitutaceae bacterium | reverse complement strand
GGGAATGGTGTCGACGATAAGCCGGATGAGATCTTCGGGCCGCTTTTGGATGGGATCGGTCATGCTATTTCACCTTTTTATCCGAGGCCGGTTTTGCAAGGCGGGATTCAACATCGAGCCTGCATAGGTGAGTCGCGCGCCGAGCGCAATATCGGGCACGGCGAAAGACCGGGTTTGATCGGACGCGCCGCATGGCAGGGAACAAGCGGATCCAGGCAGCCGGCTGCACGTCATGGCGCACAAAAGGCACGCGATACGTGGCTAAGTCGCGATGGTCGGTGCTGATGACAATGCAGACCTCAAAAACCGTGGAACGCGGTCGCGGTCGCCGTGGTCACGAATGCTGCTCTAATGCTTGCAACGCCGCCTTCATCCAGCCGCAAGCGTAGGCCATGCCGGCATGCCACGACGCGGCGCAGGTCATCTGCGGTGCGTGATCTGGAATCAGCACGCCGTCGAAGCCGTTCTGCTTGAGAATCCGCAGCACACGCAGCATATCAATGTCGCCTTCGTCCACGAAGGTTTCCTGGTAATGCGGCGCTTTGCCGCGCACGTTGCGGAAATGGACGTAGGCGATTTTCTTCTGCCGGCTGTAACTTTCGACGGCCTCGTAAAAACCGCCGTCGGTCATCTCGGCCAACGTGCCGAGGCAAAACTCCAAGGCGTTGCTCCGGCTGGGCCGGCGGTCAATCAGCTGCTGGTACAGGCGCGGTTGATTCACCAGCCGGGGCTGGCCGCGTAAAGTCGGCGTGGGGGGATCGTCGGGATGCGCGGCGAGTTTCACCCCGGCTTCCTCGGCCACCGGCACGAGCGCGTCGAGGAAGTCGCCGTGCCGACGCCATAATTCCTGCGGCGTGATCGGCGCGAGATTTCCCGGCGCGGCGTTGCGGTCATAGACCATGTTCCAAATCATGCCGTTGGGAATCGGCTTTTCGTAGGCGCCGTCCATCGCCACAATCTCCGCGCCACCGCGGCCCCACGGGCCTTTGGCGCGTCCGGCGACGCCGGCGAGCGAAAAATTATAGCCGATGACGGGGATGCCGACTTTGCCCACCGTGCGCACGATGGTCTTCAGGTTTTCGAGCTGCTGCGCTTTTTTCGGCCCGTCCAACAGCACATCGTGCCAGTGCGCCGGGTCAAAATTTTCAATCGCCTCGATTTGCAAATCAAATTTGGCGGCCGCGGCTTTCACGGCCGCCAACTCCTCAAAGCTCCACAACTTGTCGGGATCGCCCGCCAGTCCCCAGCCCGCGTCGTCGCCGATGGGCTGGTCGCCGGGCTGGTTGCTGCGCGAGGAACGGAAGTAATCCACCCAGTGGATCACCAGGTGCGTCGCACCACACTGCCGCGCAAATCGGTAATGTGCTTCGTCAAGCTGATGCCGATAGAGACCAAAGCCGAGCTTCATAATTTTTAAAAACCGATGCTTACCCCGCCGTCCACCGGAAGCACGACGCCGGTGATAAATTTCGCCGCCGGCGAGCACAGGTAAACCGCCGCCCAGCCGATATCGTCCGCTTCGCCGAAGCGGTTCATCGGCGTGCGGCCGAGAATTTTGTCGCGCCGCGCTGGATCGCCGTCGAGCGCCTTGCGCATCATGGCCGAATCAATCCAACCGGGGGCAATGGCGTTGACGCGGACGTCGTGCATCGAAACCTCGGTGGCCAGGGTCCGCACCATGCCGACATACGCGCTCTTGGCGGCGGCGTAAGCGACCACTTTGGGAAAGCCGAATAATGCCGCCATCGAAGCGATGAACAAAATGTTGCCGCGCCGGCGCTGAATCATGCCCGGCAACACGGCCCGCGTGAGGGCATGCGCTCCGAGCACGTGCGTGTTCAGCACGGTGAAAAACTCCTCCGCCGTCGTTTCCACCGCCGGCTTCTTCAGGTGGACGCCGGCATTGTTGATGAGGATGTCAATCGGTGCGCCGGCCGTCCGGGCGGCGGCTTCAACCAACTTGTCCGCTTCGCCCACCGCCGTAACGTCATGGCGGACATAGCTCGCGCTCGCCCCCAGTTCCGCCACGGCCTTTTTCAATTCGTCTTCCCGTCGGCCCACCAGCACGACGCGTGCGCCCGCCGCGGCCAGGCACCGCGCCATGCCAAGACCGAGGCCGGTCGCCCCGCCGGTGATGAGCGCGGTCTGACCGTCGAGGCCGAAAGGTTTTTTCGCGAGTTCGGAGGAGGCTGGGTTCATTAAATTTTGGGGTGTTGCCGCCATGGATACAGGCCCATGGCCTAAAGGACACCGTGTTTTTTAAAAGCCGCCGTGCTCGACATGCCGCCTTCGATTTCTTTGCGAACCGTTTTTTCTGCCCGTGCTTTTTCCAACGCCTTGGTCATGACTTCGTGCTCCAGCCTGGCCGGCACAATCACGACGCCATCAATGTCGCCGAAAACAAGGTCGCCGGGCTCGACGACCGTGCCTTCAATTTCGATGCGGCAGCGAAAATCGACGACCTTCATGCGCGGCGCGGAATCCTGCGCCCAGTGGCCGCGGCTGAACACCGGCCAGTTTTGTTCCAACACGCGCGGCGTGTCGCGATGATAGCCGTTGACCACCGCGCCGACCGCGCCACGAGTGCGGGCCGCAGCGGTCATGATTTCACCCCAGTTTGCCGACTGCATCGTGCCGCCGGTGGCAATATAAACCTCGCCCGGCTTCAGGTCATCCAGCGCCTGCGTCATCAGGCCAAACATATTTTTCTGCGGGCCGAAAACATCCATCTGCAACACCGGCATGGCCCGGCCGGCGATTTTCATGTCGTTGCGCAGGGGACGAACCGCTGGTGGCAGGAACTGATGAAAACAGCCATACTGGTCCAAAATGTCGCCCACGACCGGCGTGTAAAGCTGGGTCTTGATTAACTCGAAAAGTTCCGCGTCCGACTTCCAAGCATTCATGATCTGCAGGATGATTCTTTGCGCTGGCCAGGCGAACCTCAAATTACGAATATCGTTTCGTGAAATGCGCCCATCCCATCACGATGCGGCAAGTCGCCCAGGCGGCCGGCTTTGCGGTGTCCACCGTTTCGAAAGCATTGCGGAACGACCCCACCATCCCGGAGGCGCGGTGCCGGGAAATCCAGGCCCTGGCCAGACGCCTTGGCTACCGCCCCAATCCCATGGTGGCGACTTTGATGGCCCAGTTGCACCACCGCCGACGCAGCAACGATCCGCATAATATCGCATGGATTGATCTTTGGCCTTCTTCCGGCGACAAGGACGTGGCCATGGGTGCCGCACCGATCCTGCGAGGCGCACGGGAACGGGCGCAGGAAATGGGTTATGGCATTGAAGTCTATCCTGTCACTCGGGACCAGATGTCGCCGGAGCGTCTGCGTCGGGTGCTCACGTCGCGCGGCCAATGGGGATTG
>DASYOA010000318.1:0-2323 GCA_036008265.1 Opitutaceae bacterium | reverse complement strand
TTGGTCGCGGTGGAACATGATGCGAGGCTTCGGCGCGCCATGCGATCGATTATCGACCTGCTGGATCTCGGTTCTCCCATCCTCGCCAAACGCCTGCGGGCCATCCAAACCATCGGTTTTACCCAAAAACCGGACAAGCTGCCGGTGTTGCAGGCGCGCAGTCAGATTGAGACTAATGCTGAAGCCAAGCTCGCGTTGCGCGAGGCGATTGCGCTGATCCAACTGGCCGATCCCAGCGATACCATTAAGCTCAAGGCCCTCGACGAGTTGAGCCAGCTGCATAGCTCATCCAGCTACGACGTGATCAAAGCCGCCCAGGCCAAGGCCGTGGCCAGCGCCAAGCCGGAGGTTGCGGCGGCCGCGGGCGCCGCGCTCGCGGCGATTGATCACCACAAATCCGTGGTCAAATTTTTCGGCACGCTCTTTCGCGGCCTCAGCGCCGGCAGCATTTTGCTCGTGGTGGCGCTGGGCCTCGCCATCACGTTTGGCCTGATGGGGGTCATCAATATGGCCCACGGCGAAATGATCACGGTCGGCGCCTATGCCACCTACATCACCCAAAATGTCTTTGGCGAGGGGATGAATTTTACCCTGCCGTTTGTCAGGATTGCCATCCACCTGCCCGGGCTGCACCTGACCGGCTGGGCCTACCAGCTCTATTTCCTGGCCGCGATTCCCATCGGTTTTCTGAGCGCCGCCCTGGTGGGCATTGCGCTTGAGCGCAGCGTCATTCGCTTCCTCTATCGCCGCCCGCTCGAGAGCCTGCTCGCCACTTTCGGGGTTTCACTGATTTTGCAGCAATTGTTCAAGCTCACGTTTGGCTCCAACAACGTGAACGTGGACAGCCCGGTTTACCTGAGCAGCAACTGGACTTTTTTTGACATCACCTTCGACTGGAGCCGCGTTTTCGTCATCGGCTTTGCGGCGGTGATTGTCTTCGGCGTGTGGCTGGCGTTGACCAAGACCCCGCTCGGTTTGCTCATCCGTTGCGTGATGCAAAATCGGACGATGGCCGCCTGCATGGGCGTGCGCACGGAGCGGGTGAACATGCTCACCTTCGGCCTCGGCAGCGGACTGGCCGGGCTGGCCGGCGTGTTTGTGACCCAGCTCGGCACGGTGGGCCCGTCGATGGGACAGGAGTATATCGTGGACAGTTTCATGACCGTCGTCGTGGGCGGAGTCGGCAGCATCTTTGGCACCGTGGTGAGCGCGCTGGGGATCGGCCTCGCCGACCAATCGATCCAGCAGATTCTCCTCAACCCCGTGCTGGGAAAGATTCTCGTGCTGGTGGCGATCATCCTGTTCCTGCAATGGCGCCCCACCGGCCTCTTCTCGGCCCGCAGCCGCAGCCTTGATTGATCGCGTCTTCCCACTCCGCCCAAACCGCATGAGTTCACCTGCCACCGGACGCTTCTTCCGTTCCCGCCACATGGAATTCGCCGTGGTCGGCGTCTTTCTGGCGCTGCTGACCGTGATTTTTCCCGTGCTCAATGCCCATGGCCTGCTCAGCGATTACATGATCAGCCTCTGGGGAAAATATCTTTGTTACGCGCTGCTCGCCCTTTCGGTGGACCTGCTTTGGGGTTACACGGGGTTGCTGAGCCTCGGGCAGGCCCTGTTCTTTAGCCTGGGTGGTTATATGTTCGGCATGTATCTCATGCTGCTGATTGGCCCCTTGGGCAGCTACGCCAAGGCGGGGCAGAATCCGGCCGGCCTGCCGGATTTCATGGTTTTCCTTGGGCATACGTTTCTGCCACCGTTTTGGCGGCCGTTCCACTCCTTCGGGTTTGCCGTGATGATGGTGTTTGCCGTGCCGGGCCTGCTGGCGCTCGTCTTTGGTTTCCTGGCGTTCCGCTCGCGCATCAAGGGAGTGTATTTTTCCATCCTCACCCAGGCCCTGACCTACGGGGCGATGCTCCTGTTTTTTCAGAACGATTTCACGATGGGCGGGAACAACGGCTTCACGGATTTCAAGTTCATCCTAGGCCATTCGCTCGTCGATAAGGTCGCCGGGCCCGCCACCATGCGCGGACTTTTTGTGGTTACCGCCGTGATGGTGCTGCTCGTCACTCTCGGCTGCTACTGGCTCAACGGCACCAAGTTCGGCCTCGTGCGACAGGCGATCCGGGACGGCGAAAACCGCGTGCTCTTCAGCGGCTACGCCACCGCCAACTACAAACTGTTTGTCTTCGTCGCGGCCGCGATGATCGCGGCCATCGGCGGCGCGTTATTTGTTCCGCAGGCGGGCATCATCAATCCGGACCAAATGACGCCGGAAAAATCGATCGAGGCCGTGGTCTGGGTCGCCGTCGGCGGCCGCGGC
>DASYOA010000317.1:0-3506 GCA_036008265.1 Opitutaceae bacterium | reverse complement strand
TGATGACTTCTTCGTCGCGCACCGAGCCGCCGGGCTGGATGGCCGCGGTTGCGCCCGCCTCGGCCGCAGCAATCAATCCATCGGCAAAGGGAAACAGCGCCTCGCTCGCCACGACCGAGCCGTGCAGGTCAAGCCCGGCTTCACTGGCCTTCCACACGGCGATGCGCGAGCTGTCCACGCGCGCCATCTGGCCCGCCCCGACGCCGAGCGTGCGTTCGCCGCGGGTATAAACGATGGCGTTCGACTTGACGTGCTTGCAGATCTTCCAGGCAAACAGCATGCCGGCCCATTCCTCGGGCGTGGGCTGGCGTTTCGTCACGACCTTGAACTCGTTCACGTGGCCAAGGGTGCGGTCGCGATCCTGCACGAGCACCCCACCGACCACGGAGCGGATTTCCTGCAGCGAATCCGCGCCGATGCCCTGCCGGGCCACCATCAGCCGCAGGTTTTTCTTTTTGCCGAAAACCTGGAGGGCCTCGTCGCTGAAGCGCGGCGCGATGATCACCTCGGTGAAAATCTCCGCGATCGTCTTCGCCAGCGCGCCATCGAGCGTTTGGTTGACGATGATGATGCCGCCGAACGGCGCCTGTTTGTCCGTGGCATAGGCCTGTTCCCACGCCGCCCCGAGCGAATCCGCGCTGGCCACACCACAGGGATTGGTGTGCTTCAGGATCGCCACGGTCGGCCGCTCGAATTCGCCGATGAGATAGGTGGCCGATGTGATGTCCAAAATATTGTTATAACTAAGCTCCTTGCCCTGAAGCTGCTGATAATGCTCGTGGAAGGTGCCGTAGAGGGCGGCCTGCTGGTGCGGATTCTCGCCGTAGCGCAGCGCCTGCGCCTTCGTCCAGGAAAGCGTAAGTTTTTCCGGGAATCCAGCGAGGGCCGCGAGGTCGGGCGCTTCCGCCTGCGCGGCGAGATAGCCCGAGATGGCCGCGTCGTAGCTCGCCGTACGCTGGAAGACTTTCAAGGCCAGCTTTCGGCGCAACGCCGCCAGCCCGGCGGGTTGATCGAACGCCGCCAGCACCGCGTCGTAATCGGCCGGGTCGCACACGACCGTCACGCTCTCGTGGTTTTTCGCCGCACTGCGCAGCATCGACGGCCCGCCGATGTCGATGTTCTCGATCGCCTCCTCGAAATGCACGCCGGGTTTCGCCACGGTCTGCTCGAATGGATACAAGTTCACCACGACGAGATCGATGAGCGCGATGCCGTGCTCCGTCGCCTGCGCGAGATGCTCCGGCTTGTCGCGCCGGGCGAGCAGGCCGCCGTGGATTTTGGGATGCAGCGTCTTCACGCGGCCTTCCATGATTTCCGGCGAGCCGGTGTGCTGGCTCACTTCCGTCACGGGCAACCCGCGCTCGGCCAGGAGCTTGGCCGTGCCTCCGGTCGAAAGCAGCCGGTAGCCGTGTTTTTTCACGAGGACCGTGGCAAAGTCGGCCAGGCCGCGTTTGTCGCTGACGGAAAGCAAAGCCAGTTTTTCCATGAAACGCGTTTGTGCGCGGCGGCTTGGGCACGCGCAAGCTGAAACACTGGTAATTTGTAGTTGGTATTTGGTAATTAGTCCGATCCCAACTACTAAATACCAATTATCCAAATACCCCGGCCTTTGCCTGCAAGGCCGGATGAAGTTGCGCCCCAGCGAAAATTGCGTTCGTTTCTTCCCTTGCCCAGCGATTCCATAGAACTGACCGGCCTCACCGCACACCTCGACAAGCTGGTTTACCACCATGGCGGCCCCAGCCTGCCACCGGATAAACCGCACGCCTTCGTTTATTTTGTCACAATCAAAAACGAATCCGACCGCATCGTCCGGCTCCTCGGCCGCAAATGGGTCGTGATCCACGGCGACGGCAGCAGCCTGGTCATCGAAGGCGACAAAATCGTCGGCGAAACGCCGCGCCTCGCACCCGGCGAGCAATTTTCCTACAATAGCTACCATGTCACGCATTGCGATGCCGAGGTGCGCGGCTGTTTCCATGGGGTGGACGACCACGGCCAGAAGATCCACGTGACGCTGCCATCCTTTAACATGACCGTGCCTTGCGAATGAATGCGGTATATCTTGCGCTTGGCCGTTCCCTGCCATTGGCTCGTCGCTCCTATTGATTAATGAAGCTCATTGACCTAAACCGCGATGGCGGTATCGGCGCCAACTCTCTCCTGCTGCAACTTGGCGACCTGCGCATTCTCCTCGATTGTGGCCTCAATCCCAAGCTCACCGGCCGCCGGGCTTCGCCGGACTTGAGCTCGCTGCGCGGCGCGCCGCCCGACCTCATCGTCATCACGCATTGCCATCTCGACCATATCGGGAGCCTGCCCGTGGCCATGCGCGAGTTCCCCGACGCACCGGTCGTGATGACCCAGCCCAGCCGCATGCTGATCGAACGCATGCTGCACAACTCCGCCAACGTCATGCTGCGGCAAAAGGAGGAGGAAAACATCCCCGACTATCCCCTTTTCACCCACGACGACATCGACCGTTGCGCCCGCCGGATGGTCGGCCTGCCCTTCGGCCACGCCAAGAAATTTCACGGCGCAAAGGATGAGATCGAGTTGATCTTCCATCCGGCCGGGCATGTCGCCGGCGCGGCCGGCGTCGAGCTGCACCACAAGCACCGGCAGATTTTCATCACCGGCGATGTGCTTTTCGAGGACCAGCGCACGCTGCCCGGCGCGAAGTTCCCGGCCGGCAAGTTCGACACCCTCATCATGGAAACCACCCGCGGGCACACCGAGCGCCCCGTGGGCAAGGGCCGCGGCGCCGAAATCTCCCGGCTCATCGCCAGCATCAACGAAACCATCAAGCGCGGCGGCTCATTCCTCATCCCCGTCTTTGCCCTCGGCCGCATGCAGGAAATCCTCGCCGTCGTGCACGACGCGCGGAAATTCGACCGCCTCGTCGAGTGTCCCATTTATGCCTCGGGCCTCGGCCTCGACCTCGCCGATTACTTCGACGAGATCACGCGCAAGACCCGCCAGCTCAATTTCACCCGGAGCGTCATCAAGGAGCTCAAGCTCAAGCCGCTCCCGCGCCAGCTGAAGCCCGGCGAAGACCCCAAGCAAAACGCCCTCTACATCGTCAGCAGCGGCATGCTGGTCGAGCGCACGCCCAGCTACACGCTCGCCTCCGGCCTCGCCAGCCACGCGATCAACACCATCGGTTTCGTCGGCTACTGCGATCCCGACACGCCCGGCGGCGCGCTGCTCGCGACCAAGCCCGGCGAAAATTTTCTTTTCAAGGCGGCCAACGTGAAGACAAAGCTGAAGGCCCACGTGGAACGGTTTGAACTCAGCGGCCACGCGGATCGCGACGAACTGCTGCAGTTCGCCGTGCAAACCACCGCGCGCGCCGTCGTGCTCACCCACGGCGACCAGCCCGCGAGGGACTGGTTCGCCCAACAGATCGCCCTTAAAATGCCCGAGACCAAGGTGCTCGATCCCGTGCCGGGCAAGAGTTACCAAGTTTAAAATTCCAAATACCAAACGCCAAATCCCAAAAAAGC
>DASYOA010000316.1:0-9134 GCA_036008265.1 Opitutaceae bacterium | reverse complement strand
GATTCCATGTCCGTGAGGTTGATGTTGGTAAACATATTGGAAAGCAAGGTGAGGAAGCGATTGCCGACCATGTGCCAGAAGTAGGCCACCCGGTGCGGCCGGCTGGACTGGAAACGCGAGCCAATGACCACATCGGCCATGCCGCGCTCGATTGGTTCGATCAGCAGAGGGTACTCCGTCGGGTCGTATTCGAGATCGGCATCCTGGATGATGACGATGTCGCCCGTTGCGACCTTGATGCCGGTGCGCAGCGCGGCGCCCTTGCCCTGGTTTTTTTCGTGGAAAATAATTTTATCCGCCAGGCCGGCGCCCGATCCCTGCAGCCACTCGCGCGTGCCGTCGGTCGAGTAATCATCCACCACGATCAGCTCCACCGGGCCGGCGGGCGAACGCCGCACGGCCTGGAGCAGTTCGGCGATAGTATGGCTTTCGTTGTAACAGGGGACGACGACAGAGATGGTCACATCAATTGGGGTTTAACGTTATATCATGTGGCATTGGGGGCAGTTGCCGATATTTTTCAAGCTTGTCCGCTTGCTAGGGCATTTTTGATTTAATGGGTCACATCGGCATGCCTTTGCGCCCCATCCTTCATTCCCCCTGTCATGGGTCCATTTAAAGCGAAACTGTTCTAGCATTCGATCGTGGTTTTGAGGCGTCGGGCCAGAAGATCGCAGGAACGGCCGGTGGTGGCCCAGGCGATGGCCAGGCACAGCCGGGGGCCGTTGAAGCGCCACGGTCGATTCCAGTAGCGTTGAAGATAAACGAGACCGCGATTGCGAAAGCTCGCGTCGCGTCCCCAGCGGGACATGAACAGGCGGAAGTTTTCATCGTCCTTGGCGTGCCGGGTGGGCGAAGCGCTCAAATGATGCAGTACGCGGCTGTAGTTGGCCACATAATGGCGGAACCCGGCGCGCCCGAGCCGCAGGCAGAGGTCGATGTCCTCAAAGCCGTTGCGGAAGGCTGGATCGAAGCCGCCGTGACCATTGAAAACCTCGGCCCGCAAAAGGCAGCAGGCCGCGGTGACCGCACGATAACGCGAGTAGGCCCTGGGAAACCAGAGGCGGCTGGAGTCGTTAATGGGACGGCCAAGCAGATCGAAACGCACACCGCGGTGATCCAGCGCTTGCGTGTCGGGAATAAACTGGCAGTTGCCGATGATGCCGGCGCGGGGCAAGTGCGCAAAGCCGTCCAGCATCGGCGACAGCCAACCGGGCAGGAGCACGAGGTCGTTGTTGAGCAGGGCGAGAAATTCGCCGCGGGCCAGCGCGGCGCCGAGATTGTTGGCGGCAGCGTAGCCGAGATTTTTTTCGTTGAGCACAACGCGAATCGACGGATCGGTCAGCGTCGCAAGCCATTCCCGCGTGCCGTCGGTCGAGCCGTCGTCCACCAGAATGATTTCGTGCGCCAAGCCGGCCGGGAGCGTGGCCTGCAGGCTCGCGAGCATGGCCTGCGTGAGCGACCGGCAGTTATAGAGCGGAATTATGACGGAAAGCTTCAAGCCCTGTTGAAAGTAAAAAGCCGGCCAAGTCTTTCAACCTTCATTTCAGTGGGCGGGGCATTTCTGCCTGCATCTTTTGCATTGTGCACCGGCTTGGAAATCGCGCTAATTTCACCGCATGCCCGCGTCTCCCTCGCTCAGGAAAGTTTTTGCCAAGAAAAGGGCCCTGATCACCGGCGGCATGGGTTTCATCGGTTCAAACCTGGCCCGCGCGCTCGTGCGTCTCGGGGTGGAGGTCACGATTGTTGATTCGCTCATTCCTGAATACGGCGGCAACCTGCGCAACCTGGCCGGGATCGATCGCAACGTGTGCGTGAACATCTCCGACGTGCGCGACCGCCATTCGCTGCCCGTATTCGTGCGCGACCAGCATTTTCTTTTCAACCTGGCCGGCCAGACGAGCCACATGGATTCGATGACCGACCCGGAAACCGATCTCGAGATCAACGCCCGCTCACAGCTTTCCATTCTCGAGGCCTGCCGCAATCACAACCCGGATATCCGCATCGTCTTTGCCAGCACCCGGCAAATTTACGGCAAGCCTGACTACCTGCCGGTGGACGAAGATCATCCGCTGAGGCCGGTGGATGTGAACGGCATCAACAAGCTTGCGGGCGAATCCTACCATCTGCTCTACGACCACGTGCATGGGATTCGCAGCACGGTGTTGCGCCTGACCAACACCATCGGCCCGCGCATGCGCGTGCGTGATGCGAGGCAGACTTTTCTCGGCATCTGGATCAAAAACCTGCTCGAGAAAAAACCGATCGAAGTCTGGGGTGGCGAGCAACTGCGCGACTTCACCTATGTGGATGATGCCGTGGAGGCGTTCCTGCTGGCGGCGGCCCGGCCGGAGGCGGCGGGTGAGATTTTCAACGTTGGCGGCGGTCCGCCGGTCAGCCTGGGCGCACTGGCGGAGCTGCTGGTCTCGGCCAACGGCGGCGGAAAGTTTGTGGTGAAAAATTTCCCGGCCGACCGGAAGAAAATCGATATCGGCGGTTTTTATGCCGACGACCGAAAGCTGCGTTCGGCCCTTGGCTGGTGCCCGCGCACGAGCCTGCGCGTGGCGCTGGAAAAAACGCTCGTGTTCTACCGCAAAGAGCTGCCGCACTACCTTTGAGGGCCGGATATTCTTCCCCGACGGGCGAGGGCGATTTCGCCGGCGAAGCCTTTCAACCTGCAACGCTCAAGGTTTAACCTTCGTTTCGGCGAGCAAGCGCACCAGATACTGGCCATAGGCGGATTTGCCGAGTTTCTTGATATTGGCTTCAAATTGCGCGCGGTTGATCCAGCCTTGGCTCCACGCAATCTCCTCGGGGCAGGCGATTTTCAAGCCCTGTCGGTTTTCGATGATGCTCACGAATCTCGCGGCTTCGAGCAGGGAATCATGGGTGCCGGTATCGAGCCACGCCGTGCCCCGGCCCAGGAGTTCGACCCGGAGCGTGCCCGCTTCCAGGTAGAGGCGGTTGAGGTCGGTGATTTCGAGTTCGCCGCGCGCCGAAGGCTTGAGGCTGCGCGCGAGCGGGACGACGTCGCGGTCGTAGAAATAGAGGCCGGGGACGGCGTAGTTGGATTTTGGAGCCCTGGGCTTTTCCTCGAGCGAAAGCACCCGGCCGTCAGGCGCAAACTCGACGACGCCGTAAGCCTGGGGATCGCTCACGTGGTAGCCGAAGATGGTTGCGCCGGTGGTGCGCGCGGCGGCCGTGGCAAGGGATTTCGAGAAATCGTGGCCGTAGAAAAGATTGTCACCGAGCACGAGGGCGGAGGGCGAGTCGCCGATGAAGTCGGCGCCAATGAGGAAGGCCTGGGCGAGGCCGTCGGGGCTGGGTTGCTCCGCGTAGGCGAAAGACAGGCCGAACTGGGAGCCGTCGCCCAGCAGCCGGCGGAAGAGCGGCAGGTCCTGTGGCGTGGAGATGATCAAAATCTCGCGAATGCCCGCGAGCATGAGGACCGAGAGGGGGTAATACACCATCGGTTTGTCATAGACGGGCATGAGCTGCTTGCTCACGGCGATGGTGAGGGGGTAGAGCCGCGTGCCGGAACCGCCGGCCAAGATGATTCCGCGCCGCGGAATCATCTTGGCCGCGGGCGAGGGGCGAGAGGCCAGAGGCGATGGGTCAGGAGACATGAGGTGTTCGGGCTTTGATCAGAGCGCCAAGTTTTCGACCAATGAGGCTGGCTTGCGACAAAATAGATTCGGCAGTTTGGGGTGGAATGAGGCCGACTTCAGTGGCGATTTCGATTTGGGTGCAAAGTTCAGCGAGCGATCCTTTCGCAATGTAGAAAAAACGAACAGAATCTTTGTCGGTATCTCGTTCGTCTCCTTCTGCAATATTGGAGGGCACGCTCACGGCGGAACGACGAATCTGATCACGCAGGCCCAGGTCACGCAAGTTGGCAGTGGTGGTGTAAATGGTAACAGCGAGGGCTTTTGCCTCACGCCAGACTTGCAAATCATGGAATCCGGTTCCCATCGCCTATGGCCCCTTGCCCCTCGCCTGTGGCAACGCCCCTAGCCTTTGACGCGCATAGCGAGTGGCGGTGATATTCTCACACCAGGCGCGATGGGCGAGATACCAGTCCACGGTTTTTTCGAGGCCGGTGGTAAAGTTCTCGCCCGGCCGCCAGCCGAGTTCGCGCTGGAGCTTTGAACAATCGATGGCGTAGCGGCGGTCGTGGCCCGGCCGGTCGGTCACAAACGTGACCTGCGCGGCGTAGGATTTGCCGTCGGCCCGCGGGGACTTTTTATCGAGGAGCGAGCAGATGAGTTTTACGACCTCGAGGTTGGGCTGCTCGTTCAGCCCGCCGATGTTATAGGTTTCGCCGATGCGGCCGCGCTGGAGCACGAGCCAGATGGCGGCGGCATGATCCTCAACGTAGAGCCAGTCGCGCACCTGCAGGCCGTCGCCGTAAACGGGCAGCGGCTTGCCGTCGAGGGCGTTAAGGATGATGAGCGGGATGAGCTTTTCCGGGAAATGATAGGGGCCGTAGTTGTTCGAGCAGTTGGTCGTGAGGGTGGGCAGGCCGTAGGTGTGCTGGCAGGCGCGCACGAGGTGGTCGCTGGCTGCCTTCGAGGCGGCATAGGGACTGTTGGGCGCGAAGTTGGTTTCCTCGGTGAAGGCCGGATCGGATGCCGCCAGGGTGCCGTAGACTTCGTCGGTGGAAACATGCAGGAAACGAAATGCATTTTTCTTCGGCGCGGGCAGCGCGGCCCAGTGGCGGCGTGCGGCGTTGAGGAGGCGGAGCGTGCCGACCACGTTGGTCTGGATGAAGGGCTCGGGCGAATCGATGGAGCGGTCCACGTGCGATTCGGCGGCAAAATTGACGATGGCGTCGATGGCGTGTTCGGCCAGCAGGCGCCCGCCGAGCGCTTCGTCGCCGATGTCGCCCTGGACAAATACATAGCGCGGGTCGCCGGCGAGGTCGGCGAGGTTGGCGGGATTGCCGGCGTAGGTGAGCAGGTCAAGGTTGACGAGCCTCGTGAGCGGCGAATTCTTTTCGGTGAGGCGCTGGCGGATAAAATTGCTGCCGATGAAACCGCAGCCGCCGGTGACCAGTAAGTTCATAAGGTGTAAGGGCGTAAGTTCTAAGTTTTAAGCGACCGGGCTTATGGCTCTAAAACTTAAACCTTACACCTCAAGTTTCTGCCAGTGGCTGAGGGCGGTGGCAATGGCTTCGTTCACCTCGGTCATCTTGATGCCGACGGAGGCCAGTTTCGAGGAGTCCATCACGCAATTGGAGCGGGGCGTCTTGGCCGCGACGTGCATGAACTCGTCCTCATCCTTGAAAAACTGGTATTCTTTCCGGCAGACGCCGCTGCGCTTGATGTGCTCGACCACGTCGTGCGTGGTCACCTTGCCGGGGTTGGTGATGTTGTAGGTGCCGAAGGGCACGCGTTTTTCCCAGCAGGCGAAGGTGGCGGCGACAAACTCGTGCAGTTGCGAGATGGAGTTGGTGGCCTCGAGCAGGCGCTGGTAGCGCATGAGCTTGGTGAGATAATTGCGCGGATTTTCGACGTGGTCGAAGGGGATGCGCAGGCGCCAGGTGTAAACATTGGGCTGGCCGGCGAGCACTTCTTCGCCGAGGGCCTTGGTGCCGCTATAGAAACTGCACGGCGGTGAGCGAAAGGTGAAGTTGGGTGGGTCGTTCTCGGTGAAACCGCGGCCATCCGCGCGCGCGCCGTTATAAATGCAGCCGGAGGAGACATGGCCCCAGGGCACGCCGGCCTCGGCGCAGGCTTGGGCGATGAGGCCCGGCAGCACGGCGTTGCCAAGGAGGCACTCGGCCTTGTGCAGCTCACAGGCATCGACGTTGGGTTTGCCGGTGTAGCCGGCGGCGTTGATGAGGAACTCCGGCTGGTCGCGCTTCAATGCGGCCGCGAGCAGGGCGGGTTGCGTGTAATCGAGCTCGGATCGGCGAACGTTGCGAAAAGGAATGCCTTTGCGCGTGAGCAGGGCCTGGTATGCATGGCCGACGTAGCCGGAGCCTCCGAGTAGATAAATCATAAACGGCCAACTGAAGCGCAGCCCACGCCGACAAACAAGGTGTTTTTGCGCAGTGGCCGCAACGAGTCACTTGCGCCGGTAGTCACCACGGCTGAAATATTTTTCGAACCAGACATAGGCGCAGATGAAAAAGTAGCGGCCGCCCATTTCCTTGATCTTGAGCTTGGCGGTGCCGTGTTGCCGGTTTTGCCAGGAGATGGGCATGACCGTCCAGGAATAGCCGCGCACGATGGCTTTGAGCGGGATCTCGACCGTGAGGTTGAAGTGCGGCGAAAGGAAAGGACGGCAGCCGTCAATGACGGTTCGGCGGTAGGCTTTGAAGGCGTTGGTCGTGTCGTTGAGGGGGATGTTGAACAGGGTTTTGATGAAAAAATTGGCCAGGCGGTTGATGAAAAGTTTGAGCCGGGGATAATCAGCCACCTGGCCGCCCTTGATGAAACGGCTGCCGAAGACACAGTCCCAGCCATCATTGAGCAGGCGCCAGTACTTCACGGCGTCGCCGGGCGCGTCGGAGGCATCGGCCATCATGATGGCGCAGGCATCGCCGTGCATGTGATCGAGGCCGCAGACGACCGCGTTACCGAAGCCGTGCGGACCGCGGTTCTGCACGGGAACGAGCGTGGGGATTTCTGCGCGGAGTCCTTGCAGCACAGCCCAGGTTTGGTCGCGGCTGCCGTCGTCAATGACAACGATTTCATGGGGGATGTTTTCCGCGGCGAAGGCTGCGTACAGATCGCGCAAAGTGGCCGGTAGTGAGGCTTCCTCGTCGCGCGCCGGGATGACGATCGAAAAAAGCGTGAGCGGGGCAGGCATCAGAAATTACAGCGGGGCGCTGAGGTCGAGCCATTCGGGATGGGCCTGGGCGTGGGCGGCAATTTCATCGAGGATGGCGGCAACGGATGTTTGCGGCCGCCAGCTCCACAACCGCGCGGCCTTGGCCGAGTCGAGCACGATCCACGGGAGATCAAAGGGGCGTGGCGTGGAATCGACCGCGACGGTGCGCGGGCCAAATTTCTGCGCACACCATTCGCTGAGTTGGAGCAGCGACAGGGCGGAAGCCAGTCCACCGGAAACATTGATGACGCGGTCGGACGGTGTGAGTGAGGGTGCGGCCAGTTGTTTTTCAAGCAGTGGCATGAGGTCGCGCGGATGCAGGCAGTCGCGCACCTGGTGACCGTGGCCGCCGAAGCCGATGTAGCTGAGCGGGCGTTGCCGCAGCCAGGAGTTTATCCAGAAGGCAAAAATGCCCTGGTCGGGCCGGCCAAATTGCCCGGCGCCGGCGAGCACACCGCAGCGATTGATGAAAACGGGGAAGTTGAAACTTTCGCCGTACTCGAGCGCCATCGTCTCGCTGGCGAGTTTCGTCGCGCCATAGAGCGAAACCGGCGCGAGGGTCGGGAAGGTTTCGTCGAGGCCGTTGGCGGTCAGGCCGGACGGCAGCGGCGGGCGTGGGTCGGGACGGAAAGCGCCGCGCTCGGCCACGACCGGCAGCGCGGCCAGCGGGGCAATCGAGTAAACCCGGCTCGTGCTGAGCAGGATAAAACCCGCGCGGTGCTGCTTGCAGTATTCGAGGAGGTTGACGGTGCCGGCGAGGTTGTGCTCGACGAGCTGCCGCGAACTGGTGCGGCCGTCAACGCCGGCCAGCACGCTGGGATTGGCGGCGGCGTCGATGACGAAATCACACGAGGGCAGTGACTCGAAGTCGCTGGCCGAACGCAGGTCGGCATGAAAAAATTTCACGCCGAGCTTTTTTATTTCGAGGCGGTTGGCTTCGCTGCCGGGACGGATGAAGTTATCGAAGCCAGAAACCTGGTGGCCGGATCCCACCAGCGTGCGGACGAGGGTGCTGCCGACGAAACCACAGGCGCCGGAGAGGAGGATTCGCATCGGTCAAGCTTGATACAATTGTCGGGGGGCGGGAAGGCGTAAATGGGATAAGGCGCGACAAGGTCACGCCAAACACCAAATTCCAAAGCGTCAAATCCCCAGAAATTTCAATGACAACCTGAATTCAATAAACTTTTCCGGCCTTGAATCCTGGGGTTTCCGCCGCATTCGGCTACGCCGAACCGGCGGCTCGCCGCTGGCGCCAGGCCTCGACGATCTGGCGGATGGTTTCATCGAGGCTGACGGTGAGGTCCCAGCCGGGGTAGTGCGCGCGCATTTTGCGCAGGTCGGAGTAGTAGCAGATGTGGTCGCCGCTGCGATTTTGCTCCAGGTAGGTGTGGATTTGGGGCCGGCCGGTGAATTTCTCGGTGATCTGGAAGGCTTCGAGGATGGAGCAGGAGTTGGCCTTGCCGCCGCCGAGGTTGTAAACCTCGCCCGCGCGCGGGGCCGAGACGAAGGCGGCCATGAAGCGGGCGACATCGAGCGAGTGGATGTTGTCCCGCACCTGCTTTCCTTTGTATCCGAAAATCTTATACTCGCGGCCTTCGAGGTTGCATTTGACGAGATAGCTGAGAAAGCCGTGCAGCTCGACGCCGGTGTGGTTGGGCCCGGTGAGGCAACCGCCGCGCAGGCAGCAGGAGGGCAGGTTGAAATAGCGGCCGTATTCCTGCACCATGACGTCGGCGGCGACTTTGGAGGCGCCGAAAAGGGAGTGCTTTGACTGGTCGATCGTGAACGTTTCCGGGATGCCATGGGCGAACGCCTCATCCGCGAAGTCCCACCTGAGCCCGAACTCGCATAGGGCGATGCGATTGGGAGCGTCCCCGTAGACCTTGTTCGTGCTCATATGCACAAAGGGCGACTCCGGGCACGCCCTGCGGACCGCCTCCAGCAGGTTGAGCGTACCGACGGCGTTGGTGTCAAAGTCGTCAAACGGGATGTCGGCCGCCCGGTCGTGGCTGGGCTGGGCGGCGGTGTGGACGACCACCGACGGCCTCAGTGTCGTCATCAGCTCCTGGATCGCCGGACGGTTGCGGATGTCGAGCTCGTGGTGCACAAAGCCCGGGATTTGCTCCGCAAGACGTCGCTGATTCCATCGCGTGTCGCCCTGCGAGCCAAAGAAGACCGCCCGCTGGTTGTTGTCGAGCCCGTGGACCGTGTAGCCCAGCTCTTGACTGAAGTGGAGGCAGACCTCCGAACCGATGAGGCCCGAGGAACCGGTGACGAGGATCGTTCTGTTC
>DASYOA010000315.1:0-3341 GCA_036008265.1 Opitutaceae bacterium | reverse complement strand
CGCTGGATGGGTTTGTGTCACCTCGGACGGGCAACCGATTCCCTGCTAAACTGCGTATCGTGGACAATCTCAAAAAAGAAGGCCAGCGCAGGGTCGAACTCGATTTTGGCAACAAATTCGAGCTGGCCGAACTCAGTCCCTTTTGGACCGACCCGAAAACCGGCGCCGAGCTCTGCGAAGCGCCCACCAGCTACGTCCTGCGCGAACGCGAAGGCGACGCGTGGAAACAAACCTTCAGCGTGGGCCGGCTCATGTGCCAGAAAGCCATCCCACGCGAGGCCGCCATCCAGATGGTCACGCAGGGCAAGTCCGACCTCATCCAGGGCTTCATTTCGAAAAAAGGCCGGCCCTTCGACGCCTTCCTGGTGCGCGCCGGCCCAAAAATTACGTGGGAATTTCCGCCGCGCAAACCCCGCGTCGGCAAGGATGGCAAAACCATCGAGCGAAAACCCAAGGCTCCGCCCGACCTTTCCAAGGGCCTCGTCATCGGCGAAAGCAAGCTGCTCAAGGGCGAGATCGTGCAGACGGACGATGCCTACTACGTCCGCAAGCCCGACCAGGAAGGCCGCGTCGTCTTCACCCTGAAGCGCCATCTTTGCCAGAAAGAGCTGCCGACCGAGGAGGTGCGCGAGTTGTTTGAAAACGGCCGAACCAACCTGATCGAAGGCTTCATTTCTAAACGCGGGTCGGCCTTCAGCGCCTACCTTGTGCTCAAGAAAAACAAGACCGAGTTCGAGTTTCCGCCGCGTTGAAAAGTAACAGGTATCAAGTGACAAGAGCGAGCGGCTCACTTACTCCTGATACTTGTTACCTGTCACTTGATACTTTTTTCCCTGATTCGCGTCATGCCTTCATCGTGACCACACCCCGCAACTATCTGCTGACTTTTCTCGCGCTCACCACCCTCGGTGGCGCGATCCTGGCTTGGAAGCAACACCTGGAAATAATCGCCCTGCGGGGCGAGGTCCAGGCAAAGGACTGGGACGCGCAGCAGCGCTTGCACGCGCTTGAAGCCGAGGTAGCCGACGCGCGCGCGAAGGCCAAAACCGTCGTCTTGGCCAATGGCGCCCCATCTGACGACCAGGCTCAACACGATGAGCGTGGGCCATTCGGCCGCTGGGCTTCGCGGATGAACGATCCGCAATTCGCCGCGCGCATGGCCGCGCGAGATAACGCCCAAATCAGTCTCGCCTATGGGCCCCTTTTCAAGCAGCTCGCCCAACAGCTCGGCCTAACCCCCGCCCAATTGGCGGCATTTCAGAATCTGCTCGCGGAAAAACAGGCGAACGCGCGCGATGTGCTCAGTGCCGCTGAGCAGGAAGGCCTGAACCCGCGTGATCCCAACGACCGGGCTGATATTGCCCAGCTTATCGGCCAGGGCAATGCTCAAACCGAGAGTCAAATCGCAGCAGGGATCGGTCAGGCCGCCTATACCCAGTATCTGCAATATGAGCAGGCGCTACCGGCTGTAAACGCAGTCACCCGGTTACAGACCTACCTGACCAATGCCGGCGTGGCGTTGACTCCGTCGCAGATCAGCGCGATCACGCCTATCATCGAGGACAGTCCGCCGACCAATCCGAACTCTATTCGTCCCCTCCTTGAGGGCCCAAATTATGCCGCTCCGATAACTCCGCCTATTATAAACAAGATATCACCGAGTTTGACCCCGCCTCAAATTCCGATATTAAAAAATTACCACATCGCTAACAGCGGCTTCCCGGGCGGGGGCGGCGCACCCTGATACCCGGTAATGACGCCTTGAAGGAGTCGGAATTATTCGCCCGGCTAGGACAAAAACCGCGCCTCGATTAGCCAAATTTGCGTAAGGGTGTGATTTCAAACTGGCATGGCTCGTCGTGAAGACCCAAAATGGGTCGCCGCAAGGCGCAGCGGCAAAAGGTGGGCTTTTAGCCCATGTCTGCCGCTGGAACGCCGCGCCGATCCATTTTGGACTTCACCCTCTGGGCTGGGGCGGGAGCCGGTGACCGGGCGGCGTTGGCCCCACACCGGCTGCGCCCTCAGCGACGGATCATGCCAGTTTGAAATCACACCCTATAGAAAAAACCCTTGCGAGCCACGGCCAGTGGTGGGACATTCACCCTCCATTTCATTTCCCGCCATGATCGTCACCACCGCACAGCTCTTCAAACACGCCTACGGCAAATACGCCGTCGGCGCCTTTAACATCAACAACGCCGAACAGGCCATGGGCCTCTTTCGCGGCTGCTCCGACTCCCAGGCGCCGTTCATCATCCAAATTTCCAAGGGTGCGCGCAAATACACGGACAAGCGCATGCTCGAGGCCATCATCCGCGCCGCCGGCGTGATTTTCCCGGACTGCATCTACGCCGTGCATCTCGACCATGGCGACGAGGAAACCTGCTACGATTGCATCAAATCCGGCTTCTTTAGCTCCGTGATGATCGATGCGTCCCACGAGCCCTACGACACCAACGTCGCGATCACCAAGCGCGTCGTCGCCGCAGCCCACGCCAAGGGGATCTCAGTCGAAGCCGAGCTCGGCATGCTCGGCGGTGTCGAAGAAGACATCAAGGTCGAGGACGGACACGCCACGCTCACCAACCCGGTCGAGGCCGAGGATTTTGTGAAGAAGACCGGCTGCGACTCCCTCGCCTGCGCCATCGGCACCAGCCACGGCGCCTACAAATTCAAAGGCCGCCAGTCGCTGCACTTCGACGTGCTCGAGAAAATCAAGGCGCGCATTCCCGGTTTCCCCCTCGTCATGCACGGCAGCTCCAGCGTGCCGAAGGAAGAAGTGGACCGCATCAACGCCGCCGGCGGCAAGATCGCCGGCTCGATGGGCGTGGACATCAACGAATACCTCCCCGCGGCCAAGCTCGGCGTGACCAAGGTCAACATCGACACCGACGGCCGCCTCGTCTGGACCCGCGTGCACCGCGAGTTTTTCCGCGACAAGCCCGGTGAATTTGATTTCCGCCCGCCGGGCAAGATCTTCATCGATGAATACGCCAAGTTCATCGCCAGCCGCAACGACAAGCTCGGCTCCTCCGGCCAGATTCCCTCGCTGCGCGAATCCCTAGGGCTGAAAGAAAAGACCCTGCAGGCAGTTTGAGGCGCACCCTGAGCGCCTTACCAACCACATTAGTTTTGCGTTGGCCTGCGCCTGCCGCTTGTCTGCAGGCTATGTCTATCCTGTCGTTTCTTGGGCGCTTTTTTGCGACGACGCTGCTTTTCCTCGCCGTGTCCGTCCGGGCTGAAACCGCGACAGAGCCAAAACCTGCACCCGCGGTTGAAGCCAAGCCCGAGACCTTGGTGGATGACGCCGGTCGATTTGTCGTCAGTTTGCCCAAGCCGGT
>DASYOA010000314.1:0-1500 GCA_036008265.1 Opitutaceae bacterium | reverse complement strand
CGTCTGGGACTTCATCGCCTGGGCCAAAAACAAGGGCATTCCCGTCGGCCCCGGCCGCGGCTCCGGCGCCGGCTGCCTCGTGGCCTACGTGCTCGGCATCACCAACCTCGACCCGCTGCGCTTCAAGCTCCTCTTCGAGCGCTTCCTCAACCCCGAGCGCGTCTCGCCGCCCGACTTCGACATCGACTTTTGCATGCGCCGCCGCGGCGAGGTCATCGACTACGTCCGCGAAAAATACGGCCGCGACTGCGTGGCCAACATCATCACCTACGGCACGCTCGGCGCCAAGATGGTCATCCGCGACGTCGCGCGGGTGAATGACGTGCCCTACGCCGACGCCGACCGCCTCGCCAAGATGATTCCCGACGAGATCAGCATTTCGCTCGAGGACGCTCAGAAGAAATCCGCCGAGCTGCGCGACGAAATCGCCCGGAATCCCGTCGCCAAAAAAATCTTCGACCAGGCGCTCGTCCTCGAAGGCATGGTGCGCAACACCGGCAAGCACGCCGCCGGCATCATCATCACCGACCGTCCGCTCGACGAGTTCGTGCCGCTCACGCTGCAGGAAGGCGACGTCACCGTGCAGTACGACATGAACGCCGTGGGCAAGCTCGGCCTGCTCAAAATGGATTTCCTCGGCCTCAAGACGCTCACCGTCATCGCCGACGCCGTCGAAAATATCCGCCGCACCGTCGATCCGCAGTTCGATATCGAGAAAATCCCCTTCGACGACGCGAAGACCTTTGCGCTGCTCAACACCGGCCGCACCACCGGCGTGTTCCAGCTGGAATCCACCGGCATGCAGGCGCTCTGCCGGCAGATCAATCTCTCCTCCATCGACGAGATCGTGGCGCTCATCGCGCTCTACCGCCCCGGCCCGATGGAATGGATTCCCGACTACATCCGTGGGAAAAAGGACCCGGAGACAATCAAGTTCCCCCACCCGCTCATCGAGGACGTCTGTCGCGAAACCTACGGCGTGATGGTTTATCAGGAGCAGGTCATGGAAGCCGCCCGCGTCATTGCCGGTTACACCTTGGGCGGCGCCGACATGCTCCGCCGCGCCATGGGCAAAAAGGACGCGGTGGCCATGGCCAAGGAACGCGATAATTTCGTCGCCGGCGCCAAAAAGCTCCACGGCATCGACGAAAAAACCTCGAACGCGATCTTCGACATCCTCAACAAGTTCGCCGGCTACGGCTTCAATAAATCACACTCCGCCGCCTATGCCATCATCAGCTACCAAACCGGCTACCTGAAGGCCAACCACCCCGTGCAGTTCATGGCCGCGGTGCTCTCCAGCGAGCTCGGCAACGGCGAGAAAGCCGCCCATTTCATCGCCGAGTGCGAGGCGATGGGCGTGCAGGTGCTCGGCCCCGACGTGAACGAAAGCCGCGAAAACTTCACGCCGGTGTTTCACCGCCACAACGGCGGCGAAAAGGTTCACGGTTCACAGTTCACGGTTCACGGTTCCTCTGACTCAACCGTGAACCGTGAACC
>DASYOA010000313.1:0-3523 GCA_036008265.1 Opitutaceae bacterium | reverse complement strand
AACAGCGGCATTTTTAAAAATACACATTTCAATCCACATACTTAACCGCGAATAGACGCGAATAGACGCGAATAGACGCGAATAAGTGCAAGGTGGGGATAGCGGTGCAATGCATACGGAGAAAAGACGACCGAAAAACATGTTCAAACAATCATCCGGTTTTTCTTTTTTATTGGCGTTCATTCGCATCCATTCGCGTTTTTCCACGGCTTGAGCTGAATTAACCGAGTTCATTTTTTGCCGCTTTCAACAGGCGTTCCAGGCCGTTCCTGGCCGTGGCTTCCTCCGTATTTTCAACCAGGAACCGCAGCTTCGGCTCCGTGCCCGACCAGCGCACCAGCACCCGGCCCTGGTCGCCAAGCTCGGCCTCGAGTGCCGCGATGGCCGCGCCCAGCACGGGCAGGCTTTCCAGCGGACGTTTCTCCGGCACGCGCAAATTTGCCGTGGCCTGTGGAAATTTTTTCAACACGCGCCGAAGCTCGGACAGCGGCCGGCCGGTGGTCAGCATTACTTCCATGACCTTGAGCGCGGCGACCAGGCCATCACCGGTCGGGACAACTTCCGTACAAAGGACGTGACCGCTCGATTCGCCGCCGAGACTCGCGCCGGCGGCGCGCATATATTCGCTCACGTAGCGGTCGCCCACCGGCGTGCGCACGACGCGGCCGCCGGCGGCCCGCACCGCCTGATCCACGCCGAGGTTGCTCTGCACGGTGACGACCAGGGTTTTTGCACGCAGCAACCCGTGCGCGAGGGCATGCGTGGCGAGGATGGTCAGGATCTCGTCGCCATCCAGCACGACACCCTTCTCGTCCACCAACAGGCAACGATCACCGTCGCCATCATGCGCCACGCCAAGCTTCGCGCCGGTTGCCCGCACCTGCGCCGCGAGACTTTCCGGATGCTCGGTGCCGACGCCGGCGTTGATGTTGCGGCCGTCGGGAGAATCACCGAGTTGCACCAGGGTGGCGCCGAGCGCCCGCAATACGATGGGGCTCGTGGCGCAGGTTGCACCGTTTGCCGTGTCGAGCACGATGCGCCAGTCGCGCAACGCGCCGGGCGGCAGGATTGCCTGCACCATGGCCAGGTAGGGCGTGAGCGTATCCACCACCGATACCGGGGCGGACGCCGTTGAAGGTACCGACAAGGGCATGAGCCGCTCGATGCGCATTTCTTCTTCGTCGGTAAGTTTCTCGCCGTGCCGGTTGAAAAACTTGATGCCGTTGTCTTCGGCGGGGTTGTGCGACGCGGTGATCACCACGCCAAGTGCTGCATTCAACGCCCGCACGGCCCGAGAAACCGCAGGCGTGGGCAAAATGCCGAGTGAAACCGGCGCCGTGCCTTCGTTGCACAAGCCGGCCGAAATGGCCGCCTCCAGACTGGGTCCGGAAAACCGCGTGTCGCGGCCGATCACGATTTTGTTGGTTTCCGCGTCCGACTCGTCGCGCATCCAGCGGGCCACCGCCGCGCCGAGCCGGGCGGCAAAGGCCTCATTAATGAGAGGACCGCCATAGGGGCCGCGCACGCCGTCGGTGCCAAAATATTGTCGGTTCATGCGTGGTAAAATTCCTTTGTGGCCGCGATTTTTTTTCGCACGGCGCCGCCGAGCAGCAGCTCGCGCGCGGGAGCGAGGCCTTCCTTCACGCCCGCCGTGCGGCCACAAATCCACAGCCCGACCGCGGCGTTGAGGACAATGGTATCGGCCAGCCCGGCCGGGCCGCGCCCATCGAGCAACGCCTCGACCAGGGCCAGATTGGCCGCAAGATCGCCGCCCACGAGTTCGGAAAATGGCGCGTGGCGCAGGCCAAAATCCTCCGCCTGCCACCGACCATCGATCCCGGCCAGCCGGCCAAAGCCGCGCACGCGATTGACCGTCGCGGTGGTGAGTTCGTCGATGCCCCGATCCGCAGCAATGATCCCATGGGCCACCAGGCCGGCCTGCACCCCGAGCGCGTCCAACGCACCAGCCAGCTTCGGCACCCAGGCCTCGGAAAACACCCCGACCAGCGCGTGCGCGGGACGGCCGGGATTGAGGAGCGGGCCAAGGCTGTTAAAAATCGTGCGGCGACCCTGGGCGGCGAGTTCCTTGCGCACGGGGGCAATGTGCTGAAAAGAGGGATGATAATTGGGGGCAAAGAAAAACACATAGCCGAGCTCGGTCATCGCCCGCTGCAATTTTGTGGGCGGCGCGTCGAGATCGATCCCGAATGCTGCAAACAGGTCGGCGCTGCCGCATTTGGAGGTTATGCCGCGATTACCGTGCTTCATCACCGGCACGCCGGCGCTGGCCAGCACCAGCACCACCAAACTCGAAACATTGAAACCTCCCGCGTGGTCGCCACCCGTGCCAACAATATCGATGGCCCGCGGCGCCCACTCGGCTAGACCGGGATCCACCGCGAGCGAGCGAAGGACCGTGGCAAAAGCCGCCAGTTCAGCCGAGGTTTCACCTTTGGCGGCAAGGGCAACAAGGAAGGCGGCCTTCGCCTCATTTCCCACGCCGGCCGAAGCCAGCGCCATCGCTGCCGCGGTCGCATCCGCAGGTGCGAGGTCGCGGTGAGCAGCGAGCTGGGCGGTAAACGCAGCAAGGTCGGTCATGCGAAAGTGATCAAAAGTTATTTAGCGCCAGAACAAAGATCACCCCCGCCGCTCCGACGCAATAATAGCCAAAGTAATGCCAGCGCCCGGTTTCGAGCCACCGCGAAAGCCAGACCAGTGCGAGCAGCCCTGCGACAAAACTGCAAACCATGCCCAGCAGGCCCGGTTGCAGCATGTGTAACAGGGGCACGGGATCGGCCGCCTGGTGGCGCAATTTCAACAGACGCAAAAGTTCCTGGGCAATCGCGGCCGGCGTGAGCACAACCGCCAGCGCAAAGCTGAATACTTCCACCTGCCGGCGACCCGCTCCGGCGAGCATGCCAGCCGATATGGTGGTACCTGAGCGCGAAAATCCACGAAATGGCAGCGCCACCCCTTGCACGAGGCCGATCCATATGGCTGACCGAAGCGTGACATCCTGCGCCGCATCGCCCCGGGCTTTTCCGGCTGACCACAAAATCAAAATCCCGGCCGCAAACAACGCCCCGGCGATAAGTGGCAGGGAGGCGAACAGTTGCTCGATCTCGGCCTTGCCGCCGCCCAGCACGACCTTTTCAATGAAGAAATTTAGCAGCAGGTAGACAATCGCCGTACAAAACGAGGCCATGACGATTTTACGGGCGGCCGCGGAAAATTGCTCCTTGCTGGAAAAAAAGCTCTTTTTCCAGGCGGACCAGAAATAGGCGATCACCGCGAACATGGTGCCGGTATGCAGCATCACGAGGAGAAACGTCATCTCCGGGCTGGAGGGGTCCAGCTTCATGAGTTTCTCCGCCACAATGACGTGGGCGGAGCTGGAAACGGGCAGCAACTCGGCTGCTCCCTGGATCAGGCCGAGAAGGAGGATTTGCAGGATCGTGGGTGACATGGTGTAAAACGCTCCGAGACTTGACCGGCTTTCCCGATTCAGTCCAGCGCTTGCTGT